>NZ_JAWLCN010000010.1 GCF_041687135.1 Vulgatibacter sp.
ATCCGGGTGGCTCTCGGCCTGCCAACGAGCGTCCGTGCGGCGCACGAACCGGCAATTCTATTTGTCGTCGACCGGCAGTTCTAATTGTCGCTGGTCAGCTGCGCATCGTGCGCACCGAGCGCTTGGACCGGGGCATCGTCCCACCAGCGCCCGGGTCTCATCCGCTCGCGCCGCTCTGGGTTGAGCGGGTAGTGGATGCGGCCCTGCCCGGTGCTCTTCTCGCCGCCAACCAGGAGCGTCGCCTCGTGGCCGGAGCGGTTGATGAGGGTGTGGGCGATGCCAGTACCCGCCGGAAAGGCGGCGAGGTCACCGGCGACCATGCGGTACAGGATCCCGTCGATCCACGCATCGACCTCGCCGTCGATCACGTAGACGAACTCTTCCTCGTCCTCGTGGGCGTGGGGGAACGAGGTGCGGTGACCGGAGGGCAGGCGCTCTACGTGCAGGCCGAGCCGCTGCAGCCCTGCTGCTGCACCGATGGGCCTGCCATGCGAGAGCACCTCCGTCGTTCCGGGATACTGCCCCGGCTCCTCGGGCACCTCGCTGGACGAGATGATGAACGAAGGCCTCGCTACTCGCACGTCGGTAGGCGCAATGCGCGCGACTTCGGCGAGCTGCGGACCAACCACGAGCTGGTCATCCCTGTCACGGCGGACCAGCAGCATCCCGTGCCCGTTCCCGTCTCGAACGAAGCCGAAGCGCTCGTAGAAGCCGTGCCCTTCTGCGGTACCGAGCCAGACCGTGCGCACGCGGGCGACGCGGGGATGGTCGAGGAGCCGCTGCACGAGCTGCGAGCCGATCCCCTGCCGCTGAAAGGACGGGTCCACCACTACATCGTAGAAGTTCGCATAGCGTACGAAGTCGGTGAGCAGGCGGGCGAAACCGACGAGCTGCTCGTCCTTCCATGCGGTCACGACGAGCGGGCTGTGCCGCAGGAGGTCGCGCCAGTCGTCCTGGGCGAGTGGCATCTTCCAGTTCGCCCCGCGAGCGAAGAGCTGAACGAGGTCCGCGAGCGGGATGGCGTCCTTGTCGTGGCTGAACTCGATCACGCGATCTCCGCCTCGTCGTCCTGCGGGCTCGTCGCTCCGAGGAACAACGGCTGGAGCCTCTGGACCGAGAGTTGCTCGCCGTTCCCGGCGTGGAGCCGCCAGGCAGCGGCGTCGGCACTCGACGCCACCACCGACACCAGCTCCGTGCCCTCGAAGTGCAGCGCCACGCCATCGTCGGCGGCCCACCCGCCGGGAAGCTCTCCCTGCAGGACGAGCCGTTCGTATGCGGGCCTGCGCAGTGGCTCGCCGTCGTAGTGGGGGCAGAAGCTGCCGGGCAGCAGGCCCAGGCCATCACGTAGCGGCGCAAGCCCCTCGCCGAAGGAGTCGGTGACGCCGCCCTCGAACCAGCAGAGCGCACCGGCGGAGAGGCCGCAAAGGATGGTGCCTCGCTGCCACGCGCTGCGCAGGACGGCCTCGAATCCGTGGACACGCCACACGGCCAGCATGTTCGCCGTGTTGCCACCGCCCACGTAGACCACGTCCTGCCGAGCGATGAATGCCGCAAGATCGGCTACCGAGCGCCGGAAGAGCTGGAGCACGGCGGTGTCGGCCCGCTCGGTGAACGCGGCGTGGAAGCGTTCGATGTAGCCCTCGGCGTCGCCACTCGCGGTGGGCACGAAGCAGACGCTGGGCCGCTCCTTCCCTGTGAGGGAGAGGACGTAGTCGTCGAGAAGCGGGTTGTCCGGCTCCATGCTGAAGCCCCCGCCGCCCATGGCAATGATGGTCGGCTTGCGCATCGGCTCCCCTGTCAATGAGTGAAGGAGCGTACTACAACCCATCCGGCAGCGTCGTCACGCTGCCAGCCGCGAAGAGCCCAGGGACCGGCAGGGGCAGCCTCTCGCCGAACAGCGCGAGCAGGCGGCGTTCGCTCTCCCATTGGCCCCGGTGGAACTGCGGGAAAATCTTCACCACCCACCGACTATCGATCGAGGCGCCTGCTCGGAAGGCTCGCCGTCGAAGATCGAGCCCCCCGCCGTCCGCCATGCGCGGCACTGCTCGTGGCACCTGCGCCAACGCTGACAGTCGGCGAGCAGCACGCTCTCCGGGCGCGTGTCGTGGCTCCGTTGCAGGCCCCCGTCCCGGCAACCATGTTCGCGGTGCGCACGCCCATGCCACGGAGGCCGTCGTGACTCGCAGCACAGGTCCCATTTCCGCGGGAACGCACCAGGCCCCGATCATCGACATGCACCTGCACGCCGACCTTCCGCCGCATCCCGTCCCGGCAGGCGCACCCGGCCTCTGTCGCCCCGAGCCTTGCGAGGGCCAGGGCCGTGCCACGGCCAGCAATGCGGAGACCCTCGAGGCCACGCTGCAGGCGATGGAGCGCTACCACGTCGTCAAGGCGTTCCTCAGCGGCATCGATCTGGCCGTCGTCCAGGAGTGGGTCGCGGCAGCGCCCGGCCGCTTCATTCCGGCACCGTTCATCCAACGCCCCGGTCAGCCGCCGCTGGAAGAGCTAACCCGCGCCTACGACGAGGGAACCCTCGGCGGCATGGGCGAGATCGCGACGCAGCTCGCTGGGATCCCACCGAACGACCCGGGCCTCGAGCCCTACTTCGCCCTGGCGGAGGCGCGGGACGTGCCCGTGCTCATCCACACGCTGGGGATCGGGCCCTACCTCCCCGACTTCCGGGTCGCCGCCGGCAATCCCGTGCTTCTCGAGGACGTCCTCGTACGCCACCCGAACGTTCGGATCTTCGTGGAGAACGCCGGCTTTCCCTTCGTTACCGAGATGATCGCGATGATGATGCAATACCCCCAGCTCCACGCGGACGTCTCGACGATCACCTGGGTCCTCCCCCGCAGCGCGTTCTACCAGCACCTGGAGGCACTGGTTCGGGCAGGCCTCGGGAAGCGGCTGATGTTCGGCTCGGATCAGATGCGCTGGCCCGACCGAATCGGCCCGGCGATCGAAGCCATCGAACAAGCGCCCTTCCTTGACGAGCAGCAGAAGCGCGACATTTTCTACAGCAACGCGGTGCGGTTCCTCCGCCTCGATCCGGCCGTGTAGGCACGGAGCTGCGCCGCCCCGTCGGCAAGCCGGGGAGAGCCCTCGGCGGACCTCCCCCACGCGCCGGGTGGTAGCCTCTTCTGCAGGAGGCGCGATGGCCCGTTCGAAAGACCCGATGTCGTCCATGCTGGGCGCTGTGAGCCTGTTGTCCGCGGCCTTACTCGCATGCAACCAGGGAGCAAGCGGTACCCTACGCGGTGAGGATACGCCCTGCGCCGATCAGTCCGACTGCGCGCCGTTCCACCTCGTCTGCGCCGCCCCACCCGGTGTCGAGGAGGGCCAGGCGGCGCATGGCCTCTGCGTGAAGAGCATCCCGCCCGGCTCCTGCGCCTTCTACGTGCGCGAGGGACACGCGTCGGGCCGATTCTGCGTCGACTGACCAGCGCGCGGAGGACCGGGGTCAGGAGCCAGCACGGCTGCGCAGCAGCTCGTAGCGCCGAAAGCCGAGAGGCCGCAGGCCCGCGAAACGCTCGATGAAGCGCACCAGTGCCCCGTCCGGCCGCAGCTGGGTGGCCAGCATCTCCTCGTGGGCCTTCGCCGAGGTCCATTCCGAGTAGTTGAAGATCCGGCTGCCGTCGGTCGAGAGGTGGAAGTGCGACGAGATCGCCCCGGGATGGTGGGATGCCGGGGCCGTCTCCACCCGTTCGAACAGCGCGTCGACGAAGGCGTGCTGCGCGTGCGGACCGTCCGTCTCGAACGAGACCAGCACCAGACAGCCGGTTCGTGCAGGATCCCCGGGTCTCATGCTCCGGTAGAGCCGCGTTTCGAAGGCCCAGTCGCGTTCGATCCCCGGGACGGCGGCGTCCACCGCCGCCATCCAATTCCGACGATCGCCGTCCCGAAAGCCGGCGACTGCAGCGGGGTCCTTCCATTGCGAGTGGTGGAGCAGCGTTGCGCCGTCCGCACTGGCGAAGGACGCGTGTGCGGCGAGGCCTGCCGGCCAGCCGGTCCTGGACCAGGCCTCGTGTGCAGCATCGGCGGCGGCCCGCTGCCGGGCGGCTGTTCCCACGGTCCACTGCGAAAAGAGGACGGTCGGCGCGTCGAGGCGGGCTACGTCGGGATAACGCTGGTGCATGCGATTCATGGCTTTCTCCTGTCTCGGTGCGGCCCCTCAGGCGACGAAGGGACGGGCGCGCCTGCCGTCGCGCAAGGTGTGGGCCCACCACCCCAAGGAGTCGAGCAGCTTGCGTGCGGCTGCAGCGGGACGCCGGCGGTCACGGGGCTCGCCGGCCTCGTCGAAGGCTTCCCAGGCCCCGTGGAAGCTGACCGTCTCGCGGACCGTCGGTGCGTGCAGCTCGGCGAAGACGCCGCGCAGGTGCTCGACCGCACGCAGCCCCCCGGAGACCCCGCCGTAGGAGAGGAAGGCGACCGGCTTGGCAAACCACTCGCGGCGCGCGAGGTCGATCGCGTGCTTCAGCGCCGCGGGGTAGCTGTGGTTGTACTCGGGGGTGAGGACCACGAAGCCGTCCGCCGCGTCGATCCGCGCAGCGAAGGCGTCGGTGGCGGGGTCGCTGCCGGCGGGCATCACGGCGGGCAGTCCGGCCTCCGCCAGATCGACGACATCGAAGACCATGTCGGCGCGCTGCCGGGCCAGGCGTTCGAACCAGGCGGCGACGACGTAACCGAAGCGGCCCTCCCGCGTGCTGCCGACGAGGATGACGATACGGAGCTTCTCGTTCTGCATGGCGTTCCTCCAGGGGGGAAGTGGGGTGAACGCCTCTGAACCTAGTCCTTCGAGTTTACTTGAGGTCAAGCTTTTCGATCGCTACCTTCTGGGAGTTCGGCGATCCAGCCAGGAGGGACCATGGAGATGATCACCATCGGGGCACTGAGCGCACGGTCGGGTGTAGCGCCCTCGGCGCTGCGCTTCTACGAGACCCAGGGGCTCATCCACTCGCAACGCTCCTCGGGCGGACAGCGCCGCTACAGCCGCGAGACCCTGCGCCGCGTCGCCTTCGTCCGGGTCGCGCAGCAGGTCGGGCTCTCCCTCGAGGAGATCCGGGAGGCGCTCGCCTCGCTGCCAGACTCGCGCACGCCGACCGAGAAGGATTGGGCACGCCTGTCGGCCTCGTGGCGTCCGCGGATCGATGCGCAGATCCGCATGCTCGAGGGCCTGCGCGATCGCCTGGATGGCTGCATCGGGTGCGGCTGCCTCTCGCTGCGGGCCTGCAAGCTGCTGAACCCCGGCGATCGAGCCGGCAGCCGTGGGCCCGGCCCACGGCATCTACTCGAGGCGGATTGAGTCCTCGGGCCGGCTGCGACGGACACGCGAGCAGCGCCCGCGCTACGCCGCCATGCGGGCCTCCTCCTCCACCTCCGCGGCGTGGAGCGTGCGGCGGGACCGTGCCACGACCACGTAGATCGAGGGCACGATGAACAGGGTGAACGCGGTGCCGATGATCATGCCGCTCACCAGCACGATGCCGATGCTGTTGCGCGCGCCGCCGCCGGGGCCTGCAGCGTAGATCAGCGGGAAGTGGCCGACGACGGTGGCGGCGGTCGTCATCAGGATGGGCCGGAGCCTCGTGCCGGCGGCTTCGAGCACGGCGGCCAGCTTGTCGGCCCCCTGCTCCTGCAGGTGGTTTGCGAACTCGACGATCAGGATGCCGTTCTTGGCCACCAGGCCCACGAGCGTGATCAAACCCACCTGGCTGTAGATATTGAGTGTGGTGAAACCATAGAACGAGAAGAGAAGCGCGCCGGCGAGCGCCAGGGGAACCGATCCGGCGAGGATGATGAACGGGTCACGGAAGCTCTCGAATTGCGCCGCCAGCACCAGGTAGATGAGCACGCCGGAGAGCAGGAGCGTCGCTAGAAAGCCGCCCCCCTCGCTGCGCAGCTGCCGCGATTCGCCGGCGTGGTCGAGGGTGAAGCCGGGCGGCAGCAACGTGCGGGCCTCGTCCTCGAGGAAGCTGAGCGCCTGATCGAGCGAGACACCCGGCGGAATCACGCCCTGGATGCGAACCGCGTTGAGCTGCTGGAAGCGCTTGAGGTCACGCGGCTCGGTGCTGGTACGCAGCGTGGCGAAGGTCGAGAGCGGCACCAGCTTGCCGCCGGGCCCGCTGACGTGGATGTCGGCGAGCTGCTCTGCGTTCAGACGCTCGCTGCGGACGACCTGGGGGATCACCTTGTAGCTCCGCCCCTGGATGCTGAAGCGGTTCACGTAGTTGCCGCCCAGCATGGTCGAGAGATCGCGCCCCACCTGCGCGAGATCGACGCCGAGCGAGCGCACCTTGTCGCGGTCCAGGACGACCTCCGTCTCCGGCTGATCGACCTTGAGATCGGCGTCGGCGAAGAGGAAGAGGCCGCTGGCGAAAGCCTTGCCGACGAGCTGGTTTGCGACCTGCTCGAGCTCGCGCGCCTCCGCCGTGGAGGCGATCACCAGGTCCACCGGGAAGGCGCCGCCGCCGGGCAGCGGCGGCGGGAGCATGGGGAAGGCGCGAATGCCGGGGATCTGCCCGAGCTTCGGCGCCACCTCCACCAGCAGCTCCTCCGCGGTGCGTTCGCGCTCGGTCCACGGCACGAGGTTCATGCCGCTGAAGCCGCCGCCCGGCGTGGTGAGCTGGAACGTGGTCTTCGTCTCCGGGATCGAACGGAAGGCCTCGTGCACCTGCCTGCTGAAGAGCGCCGTCTGGTCGAGCGTGGAGTTGGCGGAGCCCTGCACGATCCCGAAGATCACCCCCTGGTCCTCCGACGGGGCGAGTTCCTTCATCGAGTACATGTAGAACGGCACCGTTGCGGAGACGACCAGCGCCCAGACCACGAGCATCGCCGGTCGGTTGCGCAGCGTGGCCGCGAGCACCTTCGCGTAGCGGCCACGCAGTCGCTCGAAGCGACGGCCGATCCACCCGGCGTAGCCGCGCTCGGACTGGCCCGGGCGCAGCAGCCTGGACGCCATCATCGGGGAGAGCGTGAGCGCCACCACGCCCGACATCAGCACCGCACCGGCGAGCGTCAGGGCGAACTCGCGGAAGAGCGCGCCCGTGAGACCGCCCTGCAGCGCGACCGGCGCGTAGACCGCAGCCAGGGTGACGGTCATCGCGGCGATGGGACCGACGAGCTCGCGTGCGCCCCGTAGCGCCGCCTGGACGGGACTCGCGCCCTCGCTCAGGTGCCGCTCCACGTTCTCGACCATCACGATCGCATCGTCGACCACCAGCCCGACGGCGAGCACGATGGCGAGGAGCGTGAGCAGGTTGAGGGTGAATCCCGCAGCGAGCATGAGAAAGGCGGTGCCCACCAGCGAGATCGGCATGGCCACCACCGGCACGAGCACCGAGCGGAACGAGCCTAGGAAGAGGAAGATCACCAGCACGACGATGAGCAGCGTCTCGCCCAGCGTCTTCACCACCTCGTCGATCGCGTCCTCGATGTAGCGGGTCGAGTCGTACGCCACGCCGACCTTCATCCCGGGCGGCAGCTGGGCCTCGATCGCCGGGAGCAACTCGCGCACGTCCCGGATGACTTCGAGCGCGTTTGCCGTCGGCAGCACCCAGATGCCCATGAAGGTGCCCGTCTCGCCGTCGAAGCGCACGTCCTCCTCGTACGTGGCGGCGCCCAGCGCCACGTCCGCGATCTCGCCGAGGCGGACGAGCGTTCCGTCCTGTGCCTTCACCACGAGCTCCCGGAAGTCCTCGACGGTCTGCAGGTCCGTGTTCGCGGTCAGGTTGACCGAGACCATCGAGCCTTTCGTCCGCCCCAGCGTGGACAGGGCGTTGTTCCGGGCCAGGGCCTCCTGCACCTCGGTGGGCGAGATGCCGCGCGCCGCCATCCTCTCCGGGTGCAGCCAGATCCGCATGGCGAAGGTGCGGCCGCCGAGCAGGTCCGCGCGCTGTACGCCCGCGACCGCCGACAGGCGCGGCTGCACCTCGCGGGTGAGGTACTCGGTGACCGCGCTCTGGTCGTGGGCCGAGGAGGAGAACCCGATGTACATCGCAGCGAATTGGGTGTCGGCCATCTCCAGCTCGATGATCGGCGCCTCTGCCTCCGGCGGCAGCTCGTTGCGGACCTGGGCGACCTTCGCCTGGATCTGGGTGAGCGCCGCGTTGGTGTCGTAGTTGAGCTTCAGATGGACGGTGATCGTGCTGCGCGAAGGCGCGCTCGACGACTCGATGTAGTCGATGCCGTCGGCGCTCGCGACGACGCGTTCGAGGGGCGTGGTGATGAAACCGCGAACGAGATCGGCGCTCGCGCCCACGTACGTGGTCGTCACCCGGACCACCGCGATGTCGCTCTGCGGGTATTGGCGCACGCTCAGCGACTCGAGCGACGCCAGGCCGGCGATCACGATGACCAGGTTGACGACCACGGCGAGAACCGGCCGCTTCACGAAGAGGTCCGTGAATCTCATCAGTTGTTCTCCGGACGCGCGGCAGGATCGTTCGCGGGCTGGACCCGGTTGTCGACCAGGACCGCATCGCCGTTGCGCAGCTTGAACGTCCCCGCGGACACCACCTCCTGACCGGCCTCGAGCCCCGCCAGGATCGCCACCTGATCGCCGCGGCTTCCGCCCAGCGTCACCGCCTGTTGCCGCACACCCGGATAAGGCTGGCCCGCCGGGTCCTCGAGCTGCTCGACCACGAAGATCGAGTCGCCGTACGGCGCGTGTTGGATGGCCGAGGCGGGAAGCACCAGCACCGGCGTTTCCTCCCCGAGCAGCACGCGGGTGTTCACGAACATGCCTGGGCGCAGCAGGCCTTTCGCGTTGGGGATCGTGGCCTGCACCTGCACGTTGCGCGTCTGCGGATCGACGAGCACGTCGATGGCGGTGATCCGGCCCTCGTGCTTGCCCAGCGCGTCCGTGGAGACCTCGACCCGATCACCAATCTGCAGGCGTGCCAGCTCCTGCTGCGGGACGCCGAAGTTCACATGAACCTGGTCGAGTGCCTGCAGGGAGACGATCGGCTGGCCACTGGCCACGTACTGGCCCAGATCGATCTGCCGCAGCCCCAGCTCGCCCGAGAAGGGTGCGCGGATCTGCTTGCGGGCGAGGATGGCCTGGATCTCCGCCACCCGCGCAGCCGCCTGGGCCTCCGCCGCGGTCGCCTCGTCGAGCGCCTGCTGGGTGAGGGCATCGCGCGCCCGCAACTGCGCCGCCCGCTGCAGCTGGAGGGCCGCCAGCTTCTGCTGGGACTCCGCCGCGCCGAGCTGTGCCCGCTCCTGCCGGACGTCGAGCCGCACGAGGAGCTGCCCCTTCTTCACCGACCGGCCCGACTCGAAGGCCAGCGCTGCGACCACGCCGGGCAGGTCCGCGCTCAGCGTCACGCCGCGCACGGCTTCCACCGTGCCGATCGAGTGGATGGTCACGGGCCATCGTGCTTCCGGGGTCAGGACGGTGGTCACCGCCTGCGGCGGTGGCCGGAAGGCGGCGGCAGACGCCGCGCCCGTCCGGAGCTGCCAGAACTTCGCCCCGCCGACGAGCGCGGACAGCACCAGCGCCGCGCTCAAAATCATCAGCCACTTCCGCATTCTGCCTGCTCCGTCGTGTCGCTCCGTCGCGGGGCGAATTGATCGACGGCTGTAATGCGGACCTGAATCCTCTCGCGCCACCCAAACTCATCGAACGCCTGCGCAAGCGGCGAGCGTACCCAGTGCAAGTGGCTCACCCGCCCCCGTCGCCGCGAAACGATCGCCAGGCTCCCGCATTCTTCTGCCAACCCAACGCTGGACGACCGGTCCGATCCTCAAACCAGGGAGCCCCCGTTGCCTCCTCGCGAAACCGTCAATCGCCGCATCCTCCTCGCCGCGCGCCCGCTCGGCCCGCCGACGCTGCAGAGCTTCCGTCTGGAAGAATCCGCGGTTCCGGAGCCTGGTGAGGGCCAGGTGCTGTTGCGCACGCTCTACCTCTCACTCGACCCCTACATGCGCAACCTGATGGACGAGGTCGGGCCTGGTTATGCACCGCCGATCGACGTGGGCGCCCCGATGGTCGGCGGCACCGTGAGCCGCATCGTCGCCTCTCGCCATCCGGCCCACCGTGTCGGAGAGCTCGTGCTGGGCAGCGCCGGCTGGCAGGACTACGCGCTCTCGGACGGCGAGGGCCTGCTGCCGCTCGAGGACCTGCACCGGACCTCGCTGGCGCTGGGCGGCCTCGGGATGCCGGAGTTTACCGCTTACGTGGGGCTGCTGGACATCGGCCAGCCCCAGCCAGGCGACACCGTGGTGGTCGCGGCTGCAACTGGCGCCGTCGGCTCGGTCGTCGGGCAGATCGCCAGGCTCAAAGGTGCGCGCGTCGTGGGCGTCGCCGGCGGCGCAGCGAAGTGCCGCCATGCGGTCGAGGAGCTGGGCTTCGACGCATGCATCGACCGCCATGCGCCCAAGTGGGCAACACAGCTGCGTGCGGCCTGCCCGAATGGCATCGACGTCTACTTCGAAAATGTGGGCGGCGAGGTCCTGGAGGCGGTGCTACCGCTGCTCAACATCGGCGCACGGATTCCGGTGTGCGGCTTCATCGCGCACTACAACGACAAGGGGCTTTCCCCAGGTCCCGACCGCATGCCCAGGCTGCTGGCAGCCGTGCTCCAGAAGCGCGTTCGCATGCAGGGCTTCATCATCCTCGACCACTACGCGAGCCGCTTCGACGCCTTTCGCAAGGAGATGGCAGCCTGGATCGACACCGGCAGGGTCAAGGTGCACGAGGATGTGGTCGATGGGCTGCAGAACGCGCCGGCGGCGTTCATCGGCCTGCTCGAAGGGCGCAACTTCGGCAAGCTCGTGGTGCGCGTCGCCGACGCCTGACGCGCGGCGACCGTATCAGTGTCCCGATGCACGCAGCTGGCGGATGTGCTCCAACAACGCGCCCGCCGCATTGGACGGCCCGCCGAGGAGGTCTTCGATCCGATCGGTGCGGAAGCGCGGGATCGGCTCGGCGCTGTCGCGTGGGGCGACACGCACGCTGCTCGACGAGTGGAGGCTCGCCACGACCATCCGCGCGATCCGCTCCCACGTGAGGATCTCCCGATCGACGCAGGTGTAGGTCGGGTGGGGATTCTCCGACCGCGTGAGAAGGCGTACGGCCCTCGCCACCGTCGACACATCGGAGAACTGGCGCCCCTCCCCGCTCACTGTCACGACGGGACGCCCCTCCGCCGCTGCGCGCACCATGTCCACCACCTGGTCAGGGCTGCGAAAGGAACCCGCTGGAAAGGCCGGCGGACCGACCACGGGGCCCGGACGGACGACGACCCCCGTCATCCGGTGGCGCGCGCACGCCGCGCGGAGGAACAACTCGCCCGCGGCCTTCGTGGCGCCGTAGGCCTCGGTCGTGCTGAGCCCGTCCTCCTCGCACATCACGCCGGCGAATGGGCGGTGCACGGCAGCCGACGACAGGTAGATGCACCTCGCCAGGCCGGCGCTCCCAGCGGCGTCGAAGAGCTTGGCCGTGGCCGCGACGTCTCGCAGCTCGAGCTCGGAGCCGGGCTCCCCCCAGATCAGCGCCGCATGTACACACGTGTCGTGGCCCGGCAGCGCGGCGGCGATGCGCGCATCATCTTCGAGATCCGCCTCGACGACCTGCAGCCGGGGATCTCGCGCGAACGGGCCCAGCTTCTCCGGTGACCGCACCACGGCGGTGACGTGCTGCCCGTCCTCCAGGAGTTCGCGCACGAGGTGGAGGCCTATGTACCCACCGGCGCCGGTCAGAAGTGTTCGCATGCGCATGGCCTCCGCGCGGTGCCGGCCGCGCGCCGTAGCTGAGCGTCGGCGGAAGGGCAGCACAGCGCCTGTTCAACGCGGCCGCCAGGGGAGCCAGTCCGGCAGCGGTTCGCCGAGGTAGACAGGCTTCCCCCGCTCGAATTCGGCCACCTTGCGGTAGGGCCGGTCGAGCTCGGAATTGTCGAAGACGAGGACGTGGGGTAGCTCGTGGATGGAGCGGCGGAGGTTCTCGATCGTACGCGGATACCGCTCGGCCAGCTTGTCGGTCGGGACGTCGTGTCCTCCCTGCAGGACGCGCATCGCCACGCGCTCGTCGCTCAGCTGGGGAGACGCGAGCCCGATGAAGCACAAGACGACGGTGTATCCGAGCGCCTCTGCTCGCAGTAGGAACTGCAGCTTGTCGCCAGAGGGATCGGAGAACACGGTCTCGAAAACGAAGCTCTCGCGCTGCGCGAGCATTGCTTCCCGGATCTGCGATGCGACCTCCGCAGCTTCGTACGGGCCGATCTCGAGTTCCCGCGCGAGTTCGTCCGCATTTACGAAGCGCAATGCGGTCCGCTCGAGATGGGCGCCGTAGAAGGTGGTCTTGCCCGCACCGTTCGGGCCAGCCACCGCAACGATGACGGGCCTCGCGTCGAACGCCGCGCTCAACGGCGACTCGCCTTCTCGAACTTTCTCCCGACGAGACGGCCGAGGGTGCGGGTGCCGTCCTCGTCGATCTTCACGACGAAACCGGGCCGGTTCGGTGCTGGCTTGAAATGGGGAAAGGGGCGGCTCGCGAGGTAGGCCCCCACCCGCTCGCGGCCGGCGGCGGTGTCGACCTCTGCAAGGCAGGCGGAGAGCGGGACGACCTCCCCTCGCTGCTTGATCTTGAGGACGGCTTCCGTGCGGAGGATCGGCTCGATCGCGCGGCCGAGCCGTGCCCAGAACTCGATCTGGCCGGCGATCGATCGCTCGGCCGCTTCCCCCACGATCCGGGCGTCCGAGACGAGGCTGTCGGAGAGTTTGACGGGCTGGCCCATCGCCACAAGGTAGCATTCTGCTACCCAGACGCAAGCTCCGGAGCCGGCGGCGCGGGTCTCAGCACTGGGGTGCGGAAGTGGAGGAGCGCAGGACCACGGTCTTCGATGCGAGCATCGCGCCGTCCGCCATCCGGGCGACGTCGAGGATGAAGGCGTCGGGATCGGACGAGGCGCCGAGGAAACCGTCTGCCTCGTTGCTCGTATCCGGCGCGCCTGCCTCGACGTAGTCGTCGACGCTCGCGAAGACTTCGTCCACGAGGTCGCCAGGGAAGAACACCTGCGACACCACGGACACCTCGTCGCCGCGCACCACCCGGAAGTGGATGTGGACCGCGCGTCCCGGGTACCAGCCGGGGAAGCAGGTGTCGAAGGTTACGCGGCCGTCGGCGTCGCTCGACTGGGTGCCGCGGAAGAAGCGATGGCTGCGCGCGTCGGGATCGCCCGTGGTGCAGAAGTCGATCACGTCGTCGCCCGAATAGAGCCCGGCGGCGCTGCAATGCCATACGTCGACGGTGGCCCCCTCGACCGGCGTGCAGCCGTCGACGTCCACGAGCCGCAGGACCAGGCGGAGCGGGATGCCGGGGTAACCCTCGCTGACGTCCCGGCGGATCGGCGACAGGCCGAAGCACGGACCGAGGGTCATGGCACAGGTAAGGGCGCATGCACCGCCGCCGCTGGCGAAGGGATCCGGATAGGCGTCCGGATCGACCATCGCCGCCGTGCCCCCGGTGGCCCATGCGCTCGCGCCGCCGCCGCCGCTGCCACCGTTGCCTCCCGAGCCCCCCACCCCACCCGCGCCGCCGGCTCCGCCGGTGCCACCTCCCGGGCGCCCTGCAGTAGCCGTCCTCCCCTCCGGGTCACCGCACGCAGCGAGGAGTGCCGCGCCCGCGATGGTGTGGACGGCCGCGCGCACGAACGCACGCCGCGTCGCCATCCCCGCCAGCGGGCCGTCTGCTGCCTCTTCGCGATCGGTACCGTCGTTCATCCTGCGCTTCGACATGGTCATCCTCCGCTTGGGGCCGCTCCCCGAACCTGGGCGCTAGCGTGCGACGAACCAGCACGGTTCGGAATCAGAATGATCTGGATACGAGCGTTCGCCCAAGCCGTACGGTCATCTTCACGGAAGGAGTGTCCGTCACCCGGCGCGCGCCGCAAAGGCGTCTCGCTTCCGGGCATGGCAGGCAGATAGGTTCTCGTTCGCAACGCTCGCCTCGGCCGTCTCGAGGCGCACCCCAGGAGGATCAGGTGGGCCCGACGATTCCCAGCCAGGCGCCGCGTCTCCCCGTCTTTCAATTCCCCGCCTCGACGATGCCCGCCCTGCTCCTCCGCAGCGCGGTGCGGGCGCCCGACAAGACCTTCCTGCGCTTCTTCGATCCTGCCGCGTCCGCCGACGCACCGCCGCGGGACTGGACCTTCGGCGCTTTCGCCGAAGCGGCAGGACGTGCCGCCCACTTCCTGCGCGAGAGCGGCGTCGGCGTGGGCGACCGGGTGCTGCTGCTTGCCGAGAACAGCCCCGAGTGGCAGCTGATCGCGATCGGGGCACAGCTGCTGCGCGCCGAGCCAGCGGGCCTCTTCGCCAGCCTCGGAGCGGCGCAGGCCCAGTCGATCGCACAGCGCACGCGGCCGCGCGTGATCTTCGTCTCGAGCGCGGCCCAATGGGAGAAGCTAGCCCCCGTGGCGGCGGAGCTGGTGGCGTCCGGACTGCGCACGGTGCTGGCGGCACGACCGCTCGACCCCTCGATTCTGCCAGAAGGCGTATCGACCGCCGACGTCGCGCACGTGACCGGAGCGCTCTCCCCGCCGCTCGCGCCCGACGAGCTCGCACGCCTCGCGAGCGAGGTGGGCGAAGAGGATCCCTACCTGCTGCTCTTCACCAGCGGCACCACGGGGCGTCCCAAGGGCGTGCGCCTCTCCCAGCGCTCGATCGTCCGCGCCATCTCTGCAGGGGCCGTCTCCACCGGCCGTACCGAGGCCGACGTCGGGCTGCACCTGCTGCCCTTCGGCCACGTCGCGGGCCACGACCAGTTCGCGCTCGCCCTCGCGCAGGGACACACGCTGCTCTCGATCGCCCGCCGCGAGGAGCTCGAGCGCGCGCTCGCCTCCGGGCCGACCTACATCTTCTCGGTCCCCATGCTCTACGAGCGCATGCGCGCTGGCGTGGAGCAGAAGCTCACCGGGCTTCCTGCTCCGGTGCGCGCCTTCGCACGAGCGGCGCTGGAGGCCTCGGCCCGGGTGCGGGTGGACGGCTCGCGTGCGCTCGGCGACCGCCTCCTCACCGCAGCCGCAGACCGCCTCGTCGGGCAGGCACTGCGCAAACGCCTCGGAGGCAAGGTGCAGGGCGTCTTCAGTGGTGGTGCGCCCGCCTCCGCCGGGCTCTTTCGATTCTTCGAGGGGCTGGGGATCCCCTTCGTCGAGCTCTACGGATTGAGCGAAACCGCGGGCATGGTCTCCTCCAACCTCTTCTCGGGCCCGCGCTTGCCGGGATCCGTGGGGCTGCTGTCGCCCGATCACGAGGTGGCCTTCAACGACGAGGGCGAGCTGCTGCTGCGCGGGCCGCTGCTGCTCTCCGGCTACCTGGAGCCCGAGGACGCTGCGGACGCCTTCACCCCGGACGGCTTCTTCCGCACCGGCGACCTCGGCCGCCTCGACGAGCGGGGGATGCTGCACATCACCGGTCGCAAGAAGAGCCTGCTCGTGCTGGCCACCGGGAAGAAGGTCTCGCCAGAGCCCCTCGAGCAGGCGCTGGTCTCCACCCATCCGTTCCTCGGCGCGATGTTGCTCGGCGAGGGCCGCAACTTCGTCACCGCCGTGGTCTTCGTCGCGCGCGAAGAGGTGGAGCGGCTCGAGCGCGTAGGACAGGCGCCCGCTTCCGCTCTCCTGCCGCTCGTGCACACGACGTTGGCAGCTTTCTCCGATTACGAGCTTCCGAAACGTCTGCACGTGGCGCCCGGAGCGCCGGAGGACTATCCGGATCTGCTGACCCCTTCGCTCAAGATCAAGCGCGAGGCGGTGCTGCAGTGGCTGGGGCCGGCGGTGCAGGCGCTCTACGCAAAGCGGGAATAGCTGCCGGCCGAATTGCCGCGTGCTGCGAGGCGAAACACACGCGGCCGCTCGGCATCCTCTCCCGGCGCTTCCGGCGTGCAGGCGCAGGAAGCGTCGGAGAGGAGCAGCGATGCGAAGGACCACGAACGCCGCGGCGATCATCGCCGCTGCACTGCTCGTGGGTGCCTGCGGCACCACGGAAGGAATCCGGATGACGGGCGAATCCCACCGCACGGCGATGGAGGCGGACCGCGAGGCGATTCGCCGGCTCATCGAGGCATCGAACGAGCACCAGAACGACCCGGAGCGCTACGGCGCGTTGCTCACCTCCGAGGTGGCGATCGTCAACATCGCGGGGCGGCGCGTCCTCGGCCGCGAGGAGATCGTACGAGCGGTGCGGCAGGCCGTCTCCGGTCCGCTGGCGCGCGTGCTCACGCGCATCGAGCTCGTCGACATCCGCTTCCTGCGCCCGGACGTCGCCCTCGCGAGCGGCATCAAGCACGTGTCGGACGAACGCAGGCCCGGCGAGGTGGAGGCGAGCCTTCCGACGAAGGGCAGCGTGACCTTCACCGTGGTGAAGGAAGGGACCGAGTGGAAGATCGCTTCGTCGCAGACGACGCCGATCCGCTGAGTCCTTCTCCACGCCGGGTCGGGCAGAACAACCGCGGAGCCGCCCCCGCATTTGCGAAGGCGGCTCTTGGTGACAGCTGGCGGGCGAGCATCCGCCAGACTGGGACGAGCCCTCCTACGCAGCCGGGCGGCGCAGCGACGCGAGCGCCTCCTCGAGCCGGACCTCGCCCTCGAAGCCCCCCGCCGAGACAGCCGAACGCTGCTCCTCGATGGCGTGGGCGAACTGCACCGCCGGATCGGCCTCCAGCTTCTCGAAGAGCCGCTGCAGGGCCGGGTAGTCCCGACGGTCGACCACGTCGTGGTAGCGGGTCCAACGGGCGATGCCGACGAAGTAGGCGTCCACCAGGGTGCGGTGCTCACCGAGCAGCCAGGGGCGATCGCCGAGCATGGCCTCGAGCTGCGCGTGGGCCTTTCGGACCTTGGCCCGACCGTACTCGGTGAGCGCCTGCTTCGCCTGCGGCTCCAGCTCGTGCTCCACGGCGTACCAGAGCGGCGCGAAGGAGCCGAAGAAGCTCGTGTTCAGGAACCCCAGCATCTGGTTCCAGCGGTCGAAGTCGTGGGTCCCCTGGGGGAAGGCGAGGCGCCGGTCGGTCCCGCGTGCGCCGAGGTGGTGGAGGATCGCGACGGTCTCGCTGATGACCGCACCGTCGGCGGTCAATAGGGAGGGCGTCTCTGCGACCGGGTTGATGCGCCTGTAGGCGTCGCTCGTGACGACGCTCGGCATCTCGATGCGGCCCAGCCGATAGGGCTGCCCGAGCCACTCGAGCGCGACGATGGATCCGAAGGAGCAGCCCGAGGGAACGCCGTAGAAGAGAATCGGGGTCATTGGTTCTTTCCGTGAATGAAGCCCGTGGATTCGGGTGGCTTCACTCTGTCGCCGTGGACTTCGAACGAACAGACGGCGGATTCGCGACTCAAAGTCCACATGCATGTACTTTGATCGCCGATGCTCAATCTCAACGACCTGGCCCTCTTCGCAGCAGCAGTCGAGCACGGCGGCTTCGCAGCGGCCGCACGGCGTCTCGGCGTGCCGAAGACGACGCTGAGCAAGCGCGTGGCGGAGCTCGAGGCGAGCCTCGGCGTCCGGCTCGTTCACCGCACCTCGCGCAGCTTCACGCTCACCGACGTCGGGCGGGAGTTCCACGAGCACGCGCGCGCGGTGCTCATCGAAGCGGAGGCCGCCGAGCAGGTGGTGCGTCGCCGCGTGGCCGAGCCGAGCGGCACCGTCCGGCTGACCTCCAGCGTGCCGACGGCGCAGCTCTACCTCGCCGAGCACCTGCCGAAGCTCGCGCGCGCCTATCCCAGGCTGCTCGTGCAGCTGGAAGTGACGGATCGCTTCGTGGACGTGGTGCAGGAGGGCTACGACATCGCCGTGCGCTCCCACTTCGCACCGCTTCCGCCGTCGGGGCTCGTGCAGCGGCAGCTCGCCAGCGAGCCGATCATCCTCGTCGCCGCTCCCGACTACCTCGCGGCGCGGGAGCCCCTCGAGCGGCCCGAACGACTCGAACACCACGACGGCCTGGTGGTCGCTTCGACTGCGCTGCCCTGGCAGCTCTTCGGCCCCGCGCACGAGCGCGTCGAGGGCAGCCCGAAGGCCGTCATGGCGGCGAACGAGTCGAACGTGCTGCTCGGCGCAGCCAGCGCCGGGCTCGGCGTGGCTTGCCTGCCTGCGAGCCTCTGTCGCGCTGCCCTGCACGCAGGAGAGCTGGTCCAGGTGTTGCCCGAGTGGAATGCCGGGACCGTGACGACGACGCTCCTGATGCCCCACCGCCGCGGCCAGCTCCCAGGCGTCCGGGCGACGGTGGAGTTCCTCGTCGAGTGCCTCGCGCAGAAGGCGAGCGATCGGGTCTGAATCCCGCGGGCGTGTGGCCGCTCGGGCCCCGCTACCTGCGGCGCTGCCCTGTCCGCGGCCGCCGCGCCCCTGGGCCACCGTCAATAGGCCGTGTCGGGTTCGGGCGGGATGTTGTGGTTGATCCGGAAGAGGTTCTCCGGATCGTAACGCCGCTTGACCGCCTGGAGGCGGGCAAAGTCGGCGGGGAGGTAGGCGGACCGCAGCTCCGCTTCCGTCACGTCGGGGCCCGACAGGAAGTTCAGGCAGACGCCGCCGGTGCCCCACCCCTCCAGCGCCCGGTGCACCGTTTCGTGGGCGCTGCGGAGATCGTCGAGCCTCCCGGGTGCGACCACCGATCCCGTGTAGAGCGAGAAGGCCCCGTCGCGGCGGCCCATCGCGTTGGGGTTCGCGGCAGGCCTGCAGAGCGCGCCGCCGAAGAGACGGAGCTCGGCAAAGCAGGGTGCCCCCGCGCCTGGGCCGGCGACCCGCAGCAGCGCCCGGACCGCATCGTGGTCGAGGCGGGCGAGCATCGAGTTGCGCCCGAGGAAGGGCACCGGCGTGGTCGGTTCGGCGTGGATGCTTCCGACCTCGCGGTAGGGCATCTCGCGCACGTCGTCGACGAGGGTCGGCGCCACCCGGCGCAGCGGCTCCACCCAGCGTGCGCCTTCCTCGGCGGATCCCGTGTAGGCGACGCGCACGTGGACGACGAAGCGGCCGCGGAAGGGCTCGGGGATGAAGGGGAGATCCGGAAGCTGCATCATCATCAGCGAGGTGCCCATCTCTTCGGGCACACCGGCGACCCAGTCGCACCACGCATGCGCCACGTCGGCGGCTGCCTCGGCGCCGAACCACAGGCCGCCACCATGGAGCCGGGCGACCGGCACCAGATCGAGCTCCACCGCGACGACCACGCCGAAGTTGCCCTTGCCGCCGCGCAGGGCCCAGAACAGCTCCGGCTCCTCGTGCGCGGAGGCGCGACGCAGCCTGCCGTTCGCGGTGACCACCTCGATCGAGCGGACGTGGTCGGCAGCGTAGCCGAAGCGGCGCCCGAGCAGGGGCACGCCGCCGCCGAGCACGTAGGAGACGACCCCGACCTCGGGCGAGGATCCGTTCAAGGGGGCGAGGCCGTGTTCGGCGGCAGCCTGGACCAGCGCGCCCGCCCGCACACCGGCCTCCACCCGCGCGGTCCGCTGCTCGGGATCGATCCGGATCCCCGCCATCCGGCGGGTGTTGATGAAGACCGCGCCGTCGGCAGGCACGGAGATGCCGTGGCCGGTCGCCTGGATGGCGACGGGCAGACCGCGCGTGCGGGCGAAGCCCACCGCTGCGGCGACGTCGGCAGCGTCGGTCGCCCCGACGATGAGCGCGGGGTGGTGCTCGACGAGCTGGTTGTAGCCGGCGCGCTCCTGGTCGTACGCGGCGTCGCCGGGCCGGAGCACGGGCCCCGTGGCCACCAGCGCGGCGCCTTCGTCAGAGGGATTCGGGTGGGGAGTTGCGGATGCGTTCGTCATGGGTTCCTCGATGAGGCGAGTCGGTCACCCATCGTGACGGCCAGGCCCGCCCGTTTGTGACGAGTGCGTGCTCGAAACCAGGCCGGCGGAAGAGCAGCGCCTGGTGCGGACGACCCATTTGCGCTCGCGACGTCACAACCGCGATGCCCCGGCCGTCCCTCGATGCAGACCCCTCGCAAAGGACCACTTCGTGGCCAAGCACCGCCCCTTGAACTACGTCGCAGCGATCCCCGACATCCTGAAGGCACTCGAGCAGGTGCACGTGGTGATGGACGGCACAGGCTTCGACCGCACCGTCCACCACCTCGTGCAGCTGCGCGCCTCCCAGATCAACGGATGCGCGTTCTGCGTGAAGATGCATACGAACGAGGCCCGCCAGGACGGCGAGACGAACGAGCGGCTCGATCGCCTCGTGGTCTGGGAGCGCGTGAGCGACTTCACCCCGAAGGAACGCGCCGCGCTGGCGTGGACCGAGGCGCTCACCTCGCTCGAACGCAGGACCGACTACGCCGCGTTGCGTGCCGGCCTGCGGGAGCATTTCACCGAGGTCGAGGTGGGTGTACTCACCGTGACGGCCACGATGATCAACCTCTGGAACCGCCTCCAGATCGCCTGCCACTGACATGAACGAGCTCCACGACGTCACCGTCTTCGAGAAGAAGCGCCCCTACCTCCTGGGCCTCGCCTACCGCATCCTGGGATCCCTGGCAGATGCAGAGGACGCGGTGCAGGACACCTTCCTCAAATGGCGCGGCGCCGATCGCACCACCATCCGCGATCCGTCCGCCTGGCTGACGACCGCGTGCACGCGCCGCTGCATCGACATCCTGTCGGCGCGGCACACGCGGGTGGACTACGTCGGCGCCTGGCTGCCGGAACCGATTCACGCGGTGACGGAGGCGACCCCGGAGAGCGATCTCGAGCTCGCGTCCTCGCTGTCGACGGCCTTCCTGCTGCTGCTCGAGCGCCTCACGCCGAAGGAACGGGCCGCGTATCTCCTGCACGAAATCTTCAGCCGGCCGTACCCGGAGATCGCCGCAGCGCTCGGCATGCAGGAGGCCGCCTGCCGCAAGCTCGTTTCCCGCGCGCGCACGAGCGTCGGCGAGGACCGCATGCGCCACGTGGCGTCGCGGGAGCGGCAGGAGGAGCTCCTGGCGGCGTTCCGGAGCGCCGTCGCAACGGGCGTGACCGAGCCGTTGGCCGCCCTGCTGTCAGACGACATCGCGCTCACCGCCGACGGCGGCGGCAAGGTGACGACGATCGAGCGTGCGCTCTCCGGCAAGCCGGAGGTGCTCCCCTTCGTCGCCGAGCGGCTGCGGAACTGGTGGAGCAGCTACGAGTGGCAGCTGGTGCGCATCAACGGGGCCCTTGGCGCGCTGCTCCTCGAGAACGGCCAGATCGTTGCAGCGCTCAGCTTCGCCTTCGATGCGGAAGGGCGTGCGACCGGCATCTTCATCATGCGCAACCCCGACAAGCTCGCACGTCTCTCCGCCGAGGTGTTCCTCTCGTGAGCCCAGAGGAAGCAGGGGCTGCCGCCCCGATACGACGCGAGCCCGGCTGGCGCGATCTGCTCGCCGGCGCGAACCTCGTCCGCTCGCTGGCACTCGCCGGCGGGGCGGGGCTCCACGCCACCAACCTCTACGTCTCGACCACCATCCTCCCGTCGGTGGTGCGCGACATCGGCGGCCTCGCCTACTACGCCTGGAACACGACGGTCTTCGTCGTCGCCTCGATTCTCGGCTCGGCGGTCGCGTCCCGCCTCCTCGCGCGGCTCGGAGCCCGGGCGGCGTACGCTATCGCTGCCGCGATTTTCGCTGCGGGGTCGCTCCTCTGCGCAGCAGCGCCGGCGATGGCGACGATGCTCGTCGGGCGCTTCGTTCAGGGGCTCGGGGGCGGTCTGCTGCTCGCCCTGCCCTACGCCCTGATCCGCACCACCTTCGCCGAGCCGCTCTGGCCCCGGGCCATGGCCTTGTTCTCGGGCGTATGGGGCATCGCAACCCTGCTCGGTCCGACGATCGGCGGCATCTTCGCGGAGCTCGGCAATTGGCGCGCGGCCTTCTGGTCGCTCGCTCCTGCCACGGCGGCTCTCACGCTCGCGGCCGTCTTCGTCCTGCCGCGCCGCAAAGGCGGCGCGCCGGCGCCGCCGCTTCCCGGGCGCCAGCTTGCCCTGCTCACGGCGGCGGTCCTGGCCGCCTCCGCGAGCAGCGTGGCAGGACGCAGCGCGTGGAGCGCGGGTGGTCTTCTGCTCGCCGTCACGCTGGTCGCTGCCGTGATCACGGCGGAATCACGGGCCCGGCATCGCCTGCTGCCGCGCGGCGCCTTCCGGATCACCAAACCGCTCGGCGCGCTCTACCTGATGTCGGCGCTCCTTGCGATGACCGTCACCTGCACCGAGATCTTCGTGCCCCTCTTCCTCCAGGAGCTGCGCGGGCTCTCGCCGCTCGAGGCCGGTTATCTCGCCGCCCTGATGTCGGTGGGATGGACGGTGGGCGCGATCGTGACCTCGAGCCTGCACGAGGGCCGCTTGATCCTGGTGCTCCGTGGGGCCGCACTCCTGTCGGTGGTCTCGATGGCTGCGCTCGCCGTGCTCCTGCCGGGGCAAGGCGGTGGGGGCTGGGTGGCGCTCACGCCGCTCTGCATCGCGCGCGTCGCCGGTGGCGCCGGGGTCGGCATCGCCTACCCGCACCTCTCGGCGAGCATCCTCCGCGTCGCGCCAGCCGACGAGGCGGAGATCGCCGGGTCGTCGATCATGACGGTGCAGCTCTGCGCCACGGCCTTCGGCGCCTCGCTCGCAGGCGTAACGGTCAACCTGGCAGGCCTGGGTGACGGCCCGGAGGGTGTGGCAGGGGCCGCCCGCTGGCTCTTCGTGGTCTTCGCCCTGGGACCGGCGCTGTGCCTCATGATCGCATGGGGCTGGCGGCAGCCCGCCGAGCGCTGAGGCCCTACGGTCCTTGCGGCGCCGAGGCTCGACGAAGCTGCGGTAGAGTGCGGCGGCCATGCGCGCATGCCCTCCAGCCAGCATCGCTCTGCTGCTCCTCGCGTCCGCGTGCGACGGGCCGCCGCCGAGCCGTGCCGACGAGGTCGCCTGCCTCGCCGTCGCGCACGAGGAGCGGCCCGGGCTCTATGCGGCCGAGACGAATGCCGCCGGCCAGCGCCTCGAGGTCCGCATCGCTCCGATGGACGAGCCGGAGGTCTGGCTGGACGAGGAGCAGCTGACCGACGACGATCTCCTGCAATTCGACCCCGCGCTCGACGACGACGGGCACGTGGCCTGGGCGCAGGTCGGCCTGGTCAACCTTGCCTCCGAAGTCGTCCTCGACGGGGAAGTGATCGTCTCGGACGGCGCCTTCCACCGCTGGCTGCGCCTCGGCGGTGGCATACTCGCCTGGGTCCGCTTCGATCCACGCACCCTCGAGAACGCCGTCTGCCGCCGGCTGCTCGAGAACGCCGAGACGGCCTGCGAGGTGTTGCCCTTCTTCCCGCAGGAGCTCGTCCTCTTCGACGGCACCCTCTTCCTCGCCGGCTTCGACGAGACGACGACGCGCCGCCGGCTGGAGATCCGATCGGCAACATCGCTCGCACTCCGCCACGCAGAATCCCTCGCGCCGACCGACCTGCTCTGGCGCGGGACGCATGGCCCTCGTCTCGTACGCGTCGATGGAGATTCCGGCGCCCGCAGCGTTTTCCACGCCTACCGCGAGCTCTTCGGTGCGCAGCGGGGCGAGCCCTTCGCGCGCGGGAACGATCACCTGGGCCGGCTCGCCTGGAACGTCGCCTACCGCCTTCGCGGCCTGCAGGCGCTCTACGGCGTCACCGGCGATCTCGCGTTGCTCGACGAGGTGCGAAGCATCGCTGCATCGCTGCTCGGCCACATGGACGACGAGGGGCTCTTCACCAGCACCAAATACAGCGTGGATGCGCGGACTCCGATCGCCCTCGCGGTGAACAACGCCTCGATCCACGAGGCGCTGCTCGCCACCCACGAGCTCCTCACCCCCGAGCAGGCGTCGCGCGCCCTCGGTGCAGCGCGGGCAATGTTCGACCACTACGAGGCCGACTGGCACGGCCACTACACCTTCACGCCCTGCTCGGCGCTCGAGTGGGACGGCATCGTCATGCCGTTCAACCAGCAGAACCAGCTGGGCCTCGTCGCGCTGCAGCTCCACCACCTCACCGGGGAGCCTCGCTACCTGCAGCGCGTCGAAGCGCTCTTCGACAACCACGTCGCCGAGCTCTTCGATCGGGATGGGGTCCGGCTCTGGAACTACTGGCCGCAGCGCTTCTACGACGGCTGGGCTGCCGGTGAGACGGCGAG
The DNA here is from genome assembly GCF_041687135.1 of Vulgatibacter sp. Lineage (NCBI taxonomy): Bacteria > Pseudomonadati > Myxococcota > Myxococcia > Myxococcales > Vulgatibacteraceae > Vulgatibacter > Vulgatibacter sp. Next base: position 24,064 of record NZ_JAWLCN010000010.1, read on the forward strand.
CTGCAACACGCCCGAAGCGCCCCCCACCTCGCCGAAGCGGGCGGAGGACTTCTCGCACGCGCGCATCAACCTCGCGTTCCTGGCCGCTGCGGCGCACGCGCTGGGGCGGCCCGTTCCCGTCGACATCGAGGCGATCGGGGAGAACCTCGCCCCGGCGCAGGGCCGTTTCGCACGCTTCATCGACGGTACGACGGACCGCTACCCGGCGAGCTACACCTACCTGCCGCCCCTGCCGGAGGCGGCGGCGATCGCCCCCTGGTACGAGGGCGCCGTCGACGTAGCCCGGCCGGACTTCGATCGGCAGGTCGTCTTCCTCGGCCACGCCGTCGCCGCGGCCCGCAGCTCGTCCACCCTGCCCTGGCGTCTCGAGCTGGGTGAGCGGCGTTGGGAGGCGGGAGCTTTCGGCAGCTGGCGCACACGCCGGATCGCCGAGCGCGACGGCTGGCTCGCGATCCGCGGACTCTATTGCGAATGAGGCACGTGCACCGCTCGCATGGGACCGCCGCCGCGTCAGCTGCGGTGAAACCAGGCCAGCCCGAGCAGCCCCATCAACAGAATCGCGGCTCCGATCACCACGATGGAGATCGAGAGCGGTTCGAAGGTGCCATCCTGGATCTGCCGCGTCCGCCGCCGGAAGTGGCTGGCTGAGAGCACCACGAGGACGAGGCCGAAGATCACGAAGCCGGTCCCCATCCACGCGGCGTCGATGACCAGGTGCCGGGCCTTTCCCTCGCTCTGGTTGACCTCCTGCAGGTACATCGCGAGCCGGTTGATCGCCAGGCCCAGGGAGATCAGGGAGACGGCGGTGCGCAACCAGGCCACGAAGGTCCGTTCGTTGGCCATGTGTGGCGAGACCGCGTATCGCTCTTTGGGCCGCGATTCCTCTCCTGCCATTGGCGGCACGTTGTGACGCAAGGTCGGTTGCAGGAAGCCCCTTTCCCGAGCTGCCTACCTTCCCGGGAAGGCCGTGCCCCCGCTCGCAGCGGCGGTGGCGCCGCCGCGCTGGCTCTGCTGCTCCGGGCGTGCACGGACAGTCGCCCGAATTGCCCACCTGGTGCGCTGCTCTTACCCAGTTCGCCCGAAACGTCGTGCACGCGGCGCCCAGTAGGCGGGCAAGCAGGCGCTCCCACGCATGGCATGCGCCGTGCTCCCACATCGACTGCGACAGTGCTTGCCGGTCACGAAAAGTGGGGAGGGGATCATGAGGGGGAAGGTCTGGTTGCCGTTGTTCCTGGGCGTGGTGGTGGGTGCGGCTGGCTGTGGTGGGGACGACGGAGGTAGCGGAAAGCCCGCCGGAGACACGGCCGGTCGCGACGACGGCGGGGGCGGCACCGGCGGCGATGGGACGCAGGGGCGCCCGATTCTCGGCACGGACGCTGTCGATGGCGGCAGCCCCATCGTCGTCAGCCCCTACAACGGGGGGAGCTACGGCGGCGGCGGAAATGGAGGAAGCGGCGGCGGCTACTACAAGCAGGAGAAGTGCGGCGACGGCCGGGACAATGACGGCGACGGCAAGTTCGATTGCGACGATCCGGACTGCGCCAGCGATTCCGCCTGCCAGGTGGAGGAGATCTGCGACGACGGCATCGACAATGACGGCGACTACAAGGTCGATTGCGAAGATCCCGACTGCGCCTACGACGATGCATGCATGGCGCCCGTCTGCGAGGGCGACCGGCTCTGCTTCGACATCCACCGGGAACAGGAGATCAGCTTCCTGCTCGTGGACGTGCCCTGCCCCGAGAAGGTCGAGAGCATCGTCGTCACCGATGAGTACGGCCGCGAGCGCGGATCGGTGAAAGACGACCAGCCCAGCAATTGCGAGAAGAACCTCCTGGGCTTCAAGGTCGAGGGCGTGAACGCGCGCGACGTCGAACTCTGCATCACATTCGATGAGCCCGTATCTTCCGAGGCCGTCACCATCCAGGTGAAGAGCGGGCTGGACTGCAGCATCGAGGAATGGGGCAGCGCCGAATCGTGCGAGTGCCGCGAGCGCTACCCGCAGCCCGACTGATCCGGCAGCGCCGGCGTGAGACGAGGCCCCACGGCATCCGTGCCATGGGGTTTCCCCTTTCCGGTCCGCTCCGTCGTCGTGGACACACTCGCAGCAGGGCCCCGGTTCCCTGCCGCACCGAACGAGCGGATGCTGGTGGTGCCACCGGAGACGCAGCGCCGGTGCGCCAGCGCAGGCCTAGCCTGGGGGGAGAACGCGATGAAGATCGTCGTTGCCGGCGCCACCGGAAAGCTCGGTCGCCTCGTGATCGATGGGCTCCTGCAGAAGGTGCCCACCTCGCAAATGGTGGCGGCCGTTCGCCATCCCGAGAAAGCCGTCGACCTGGCGGCCCGCGGCGTCGACGTCCGCCACGTCGACGCCTCCAGGCCCGAGACGCTCAAGGCCGCCTTCTCGGGGACGCAGAAGGCGCTGCTGATCTCCTCTGCCGAGGAGAACGCGCTCGCCTGGCACCAGGCGGTGCTCGAGGCAGCGAAGAAGGCCCACATCCGGCTCCTCGTCTACACGAGCATGCTCCACGCCGAGGAGTCGCACCTTCGCGCTGCCGCGGTGCACCGGGCCACCGAGCGGTTGCTGCGTGCGTCGGGGCTCACCCACGTGATCCTGCGCAACGGCCTCTACCTCGAGAACTTCACCGAGCAGGCCGTCCTCGCGCTGGAGAACGGCGCGGTGATCGGAAATGCGTCCGAGGGCCGCGTCGCGGGGGCGAGCCGCGCCGACTACGCTGCCGCAGCGGTCGCGGTGCTCACGGGCACGGGCCACGAGAACAAGATCTACGAGCTGGTCGGCGACAAGCCCTTCGGCATGGCGGACCTGGCCGACGAGATCTCCCGGATCGCAGGCAAGCAGGTCGGCTACGAGGATCTCACGCCGGAGGATCACGGCGTCCTGCTCGTTGCAGCAGGACTCCCGGCGGAACGAGCCGAGATGCTGGTCGACGTGCACCTCGCCATCTCCCGGGGCGAGATGACCGCGCGCGCAGAAGATCTGCGCCGGCTGATCGGACGGCCCACGACGACACTCGCCGGCGCGCTCGCGGCGGCGTTGCCGCAAGCGCCGGGCTCGGTCCCCGCATAGGGCGGAGGCGCGTTCAGCCGCTTTGCACCTTGCGGAAGCGGAGCTTGGGGAGGCCCGAGTCCTCGTCGACGAAGCGGCCCGCCTCGGTCCAGCCGTTGCGCCGGAAGAAGTCGTTCGCCGGGCGGTTCGCTTCGAAGCTCTCGAGGAGCAGCTCCGCCCAATCATGGAAGAGGTGCGCCTCGACGTGGCCGAGCAGGCGGGAGCCGAGGCCTCGGCGCTGGCGGTCGGGATCGATGAGCAGCAGGTCGATGGTCTTGCCCAGCGCGATGCCCAGGCCCACGATCTCGCTTTCGTCGACGAGGACGACGCAATTGCCCACGTTCTCTTCGAGGTAGCGCTCGATGAAGCCGCCCTCCACGAATCCATCGACCACCGCGTCCCCCAGGAACGGCCGGTAGCAGCGCAGGATGGTGCGGTGCGCGAGGGCGACGAGCGCCGCTGCTTCCTCGGGCTCTGCGCCGCGAATCTCGATCTCCATGCCGGCAACGTAAGGCCGTTGCGGACCTGCAGGCAATTCGTCGAAGCGTTCGCGCTCCCGGCTCCGCTCAACCCTCGAGCTGGAAGAGCGTCTCGACCGGTACGCCGAGTGCCCGCGCGAGCTTGAGCGCGAGCAGCGTGGAGGGGACGAAGCGCCCCGTCTCCACGGTGTTGATGCTCTTGCGGGTGACGCCCACCAGCGCGGCGAGCTGCTCCTGCGTCAGCCCGAGGCGCGCGCGGTGCTCCCGCAGCGAGTTGATCAGGCGCTCCTCACGCATGCTCCGGGGTCCCCCTCGCGCGGAGGAAGGCGCCCAGCCCCACGGTGACGCCGACGAGGATCGTGAGCTGCACGGCGAGCGCCGCGGGCAGCGGGTGGAAGCTGTTTGCGAGCAGCACGATCACCTGCGTGCCCATCGTCGCCCAGAACGCGGTGGCGAAGGACCGCAGGCGCGCGTGCCGAACGAGCTCGTCGTCGAGCGCCGCCGCCACGGACGACTGCGCCCTCATGCGCCGCCGGATGCGCGACATCCATATGAGCGCCGCAGACCAGAGGGCCCACACCACGAGCCCCACGCCCTGGGCGAGGTGGCGCAGCGTCGAGGAGCCGCCGGAGAGCTCGAGGACCGCTCCCGCGAGATCCAGCCCCTGCCAGAGCGCAAAACCCACCAACGACAGCCACAGCACCCGCCGCCGACTCTCGTCCAGCGCCTCGACTTCATTCATGTCGCCCCCTTGTGCTCGATGTAACCTATAGGTTGCCTGAAGCAACCCAAAGGTTACGTCGCCGTCAAGGTGGCGAGCGGCCGGATCCAGCGCGCTATGCGAATAGCGCCGCGTACTGCTCCTCGCGAAAGCCGACGAGCACGCGCTCGCCCAGCACCAGCACCGGCCGCTTCACGAGCTTGCCGTCCTCGGCGAGCCAGCGGACGAGGGTGGCGTCGTCGGCTGCATCGACCTTCTCCTTGCCGATCGCGCGGTAGCTCTGGCCACTGGTGTTGAGCCACTTGCGCACGGGAAGGCCGCTCGCCGGGATCCACTTCGACAACTCGGCGGGCGTCGGCGGCTGCTCGACGATCGGCCGCACGGTCACTTCGACGCCGTGCTCGGCGAGCCACTTGAGCGCCTTCTTGCAGGTTCCACATCCGGCGTACGAGAGCATGAGGGGCTTGTTCATGGCCCGCTCCCATGACCGATGCGCGCGTGCCTGGCAAGTCGAACCGCGGGACGCTCTCGTCCTGCTCGTTGCCATGACGGCGGTGCGTCGGACGAGAGTGGTCACCTCCCCGCCGGGCAATACGTGGCTTCGGGGACGTACGAGGATACGGTCACGGTGACCGTCGTATTCTGAGGCCCACCCGCCCATTCGACCGAGGAGACGATCGCCATGCCGAACCGCCCGCCACGGGACATCGAGAAGGCCTACTCCCGCAGCCAGTTCGTCGCGAAGCTGCGCAGGCTCGCCGACGCCATCGAAGCCGGTGCGCCGTTCACCATCCAGGTGGCTGGCGAGCGGCTGCGGATCCCCGCCGACGCGGTCTTCAACATCGAGCACGAGCGCGATGGCGGGGTCGACGAGCTCGAGTTCCAGCTGCGGTGGTCGTGAATCTCTGCCGATCGACCGGCAGGGTGTAACGCCACGTCGACCGGTGCGTTGACCCCTGGGCCGAACCGCTGGTAAGCGGCGGATTCGACGCCCCCATGCCTCCAGAGGAGCAGGCCGCATGATCCCGGTGACGAAGCAGGAGGAGCCCCGCGAGTTGGACGAGGCCTTCGAAGCCCTCGACGGCGACCGCGATGCACCCGTCTTCCTCACCTGCGAGCACGCCTCCGAACGGCTTCCCGACGGCTACGCCTGGCCTCCCGGGGACGAGCGCCTCGTGGGCACGCACTGGGCCTACGACCTGGGTGCCGCCGACCTCGTGCGGGAGCTCGCCGAGGCGCTGCGCGCGCCCGCCGTCCTCTCCCGCTTCTCCCGCCTCCTCGTCGATCCCAACCGCCCGGACGGCGCCGCCACCCTCTTCCGCGCCGAGGCGGAGGGGCAGCCCGTCGGGCTCAACCGGCAGCTCACCGACGCCGAGCGGACGCGCCGTCTCGAGCGCTTCCACCGCCCCTACCACGAGGCGATCCACCAGCGCCTCGCCGGGTACGAGGCGCAGGTCCTCTTCTCGGTCCACACCTTCACGCCGGTCTACGAGGGCCAGGTCCGGCAGGTGGAGGTCGGCGTCCTCTTCGACACCCAGGAGGAGCTCGCTGCCCACGCGGCACGAGCGATTCACGCCGCGGGTTTCGTGACCCGGCTCAACGAGCCCTACTCCGGCAGGGAAGGGCTGATCTACGCCGCAGAGCGCCACGCAGCTGCACACGGGAAGATGGCGCTCGAGCTCGAGGTCCGCCAGGATCTCGCCGTCCGCCCGGAGGTGCGTGCGCGCCTCGTCGACGCGCTCGCCGGCTTCTTCCGGGGCCGCGCCCGGTAGCGCCTGGCGCCCGGGCCATCGGCCCGCCCGGTGATGAACCGCACAGATCTTTGTTTTTACTGCAAATTCCTCTTTCGCAGGAAAATCTCGCCTGCCCATGTCGATCTCGCCGAGTCTCGTTCGTCGCCTGTACGAACCATCCACCGGCGCCCGAGGCGCCGAAAGCGAAAGGACACGTCGATGAAGGTCATGGTGATCGTCAAGGCCACGAAGAACAGCGAAGCGGGGATCATGCCGAGCGAGAAGCTCCTGGCCGAGATGGGCAAGTACAACGAGGAGTTGGTCAAGGCCGGCGTCATGCTCGCCGGCGAGGGCCTGAAGCCCAGCGCGAGCGGCAAGCGGATCAAATTCTCCGGGAGCAAGCGCAGCGTCGTCGACGGCCCCTTCGCCGAGACGAAGGAGCTCATCGCCGGCTACTGGATCTGGCAGGTCCGGTCGATGGACGAGGCCGTCGAGTGGGCGCGCCGCTGCCCCGAGCCGATGCCGGGCGAGGAAGCGGAGCTCGAAATCCGCCCGATCTTCGAGGCCGAGGATTTCGGCGCGGAGTTCACCCCCGAGCTCCGGGCGCAGGAGGATCGCCTCCGGGCCGAGATGGAGCGGCGCAAGCAGGCGTAAGGAGCGGGCCATGCGCGAACCAACACCCACGCGCAAGGCCATCGAAGCCGTCTGGCGCATCGAGGCCGCCCGTCTCATCGGCGGCCTCGTGCGCCTGGTTCACGACGTCGATCGCGCGGAGGATCTCGCGCAGGAAGCGCTCGTGACGGCGCTGGAGCGATGGCCGGAGGCGGGCATTCCCGACAACGCGGGCGCGTGGCTGATGACCGCGGCCCGGCGTCGCGCTGTCGATGAGATGCGGCGACGCGCGATGATGGACCAGAAGCACGTCGAGCTGGAGCGCAGCGCCGTCTCGTCCACGACGTTCGACGAGGAGGCGCTCGACGACGCCGTCGGTGACGACGTGCTCCGCCTCGTGCTCGTCGCCTGCCACCCCGTGCTCTCCCGGGAGGCACGCGTTGCCCTGACGTTGCGCCTCGTCGCCGGTCTCTCGACCGCGGAGATCGCGCGTGCCTTCCTCACCTCCGAGGCGACGATGGCGCAGCGGATCGTCCGCGCCAAGCGGACGCTCTCCGAGGCCAGGGTTCCGTTCGAAGTGCCGACCGGTGCGGATCTGGGCGCACGGATCCCGCCGGCGCTGGAGGTCGTCTACCTCATCTTCAACGAGGGCTACGCGGCGACTGCCGGCGACGACTGGCTCCGGCCGGAGCTCTGCGAGGAGGCGATGCGCCTCGGCCGCATGCTCGCGGGGCTGGTGGCGGACGACGCGGAGGTTCACGGCCTGCTCGCGCTGATGGAGCTGCAGGCTTCGCGGGCGAGGGCACGGGTCGGCCCCGGCGGAGAGCCCGTGCTGCTCTTCGAGCAGGATCGTTCCCGGTGGGATCGCCTGCTCATCACCCGAGGACTCGCGGCGCTCGCGCGTGCAGAGGCACTCGCGCAGCCCCTTGGCCCCTACACGATCCAGGCGGCGATCGCGGGTTGCCATGCACGCGCGCGCACGCCGCAGGAGACCGACTGGGCCCGGATCGTCGCGCTCTACGACGCGCTGGTCGAGCTCACCGGTTCGCCTGTCGTCGAGTTGAACCGCGCGGTCGCCGTCTCGATGGCCTATGGCCCTGCGGAGGCGCTGCCGCTCGTCGACGAGCTGGCGGAGGAGCCGGCGCTTCGCAACTACCACCTGCTCCCTGCCGTTCGCGCCGACCTCCTCCTCAAGCTCGGGCGGAGGTCCGAGGCGAAGGCGGAGCTCGAGAAGGCGGCGGGCCTGGCGACGAACACCCGTGAGCGAGATCTCCTCCTCGCTCGTGCGGCGGCCTGCTCCAGCCCCTGAGGCGGGCCGAAGGTCAACCGAGCCAGCCAGCGTGGTAATCGGGGCCATCCTCGCCTGCGAGGATCGCGGTGGCGATGACCGATCGCTCGCGTAGCTTGGAAGCCGCCAGGCTGCAGCGCCGGCGCGGGACGACACCACGGCGGCCAACTCCGTCCCCTCGAAGTGCAGGCCGACGCCGTCGTCTGCCGCCCAGCCGCCAGCGAGCTCCCCCTGGCGCACCGGCGGAGAGACCGCAGAGGACGATGCCCTCCGACCAGCCCCGCTGCAGGATCCGGTCGAGGCCGTGCACCCGCCAGACTGCGAGCAGGTTCGCGGTGTTGCCGCCCTCGACGTAACCGTCCGCGTCACCGCTGGCGGTTGGAAGAAAACACGCGCGCGGGAAGGACTTCCCGGTGCGTCCGAGGACGTAGTCGTCGAGGAGCGGGTTCTCCGGCTCCATGCTGAAGCCCCCGCCCCTCATCGCGACGATGGTCGGCTTTCGCGTCACGGCCCTCCGCAAGGGAAGGAGCGTACGCTACGCCTCGATCGCGAGGCCCACGAGCGACCGCAACTCCGCAGCGGTCGCGTCCGGCCGCAGCGCCGCCACGAAGGCCTGGTGGAGATCGGGCGCACGCTGGCCGAGCTCGGCCAGGGCCGGGTCGGGCCCCGGGTACCACCAGCCGCGCAGGCGGTAGGCATCGGGCAATAGCTCGGTGAGCAGCTCCGCGCGGCGCCACGCAGCCGCGACCTCCCGCCCGGGCCGCGGCTCGAGGATCCGTCGCAGCATCCGGTCCCCCCAGACGCGAATCGCCTCGCGTTCGTCGGCGCCCACGGGTGCGGGGCCCTCGTCCCAGGTGCGCTCCAGCGCAGCGAGGATCGTCGGGACGCAGGCCGTGGAATCGAAGAGCGCGCGGCCACCCCGCAGGCACATGAGCCCCGGGTTCGCCCGCCCATCGAACGAGGCCACCGGGTCGGCGGGATCGCAGGGGCGCAGCCAGCCATCGAGATCGAGCGTGCGCCCGTCGGGCGCCTGGACGCGGCGGGCATCGCGGGAGGCCTGCCCCTCCCGCCCGGCGGGCACCAGGATCATCACGTCGATGTCGCTCTCGGCCCTCGCGTTGCCGCGCGCGTGGGAGCCGTAGAGCACGACGGCGAATGCCTCGTGCTCGCGCGCCAGCTGCTCGCCCAGTCTTTCCAGCCAGTCCATCCCGCCAACTTCACCGGTCTGCTTCGCCGTGTCCACGGCCCCGGGGCGAAAGATCCGCTCAGTGGAGCGGGCCACGCCTGGGCAGCGTCACCGTGAACGTCGCACCGTGGCCCGGGACACTCTGGACGGCGATCGCTCCACCGTGGGCCCGCACCAACTCACGGGCAACCCACAGCCCGAGACCGAAGCCGCCGTAATGGGCGACCGATACCGCACGCTCGAAGCGATCGAAGATGCGCGCCTGGTCCTCGGAGGCGATGCCCGCGCCGTGGTCGGTCACCGTGAGGCGCGCCTCCGTCTCGCTTCCCTCCACCGTCACCTCGATCGGGTGGCCCGGCCCGTATTTGACCGCATTGGCGAGCAGGTTCCCCAGCACCTGCTCGATCCGCGGCGCATCCCAGGTCCCCACCAGCATCCCGGGAAGGCGCACCTCCACCGCGCAGCCTGCGCGGGCGAAGGCAGGGCTGAAGCGCTCGAGAACCGTGCGCACCAGGGCGACCAGGTCCACCTCGGCGAGCTCGAGCTCCAGCTGGCCCTGGCTGATCACGGAGATCTCGAGCAGGCTCTTCACCAGCCCGCCGAGCCGCTCCACCTGCTTGTCCACCGACTGCAGGCGGCGCAGCAGCGTCTCCTGCGGCGGCGGTGCGCTTGCCCGGGCCAGGCTCTCGAGCCCCTGGATCTGCAGGCGAAGCGGCGTCAACGGTGTCTTCAATTCGTGGGCAGCGATCTCGAGGAAGTCGTCCCGCCTGCGCACCTCCTGCCGCGCCTGCTCGTAGAGCCGCGCGTTCTCCACGGAGATGGCCGCCTGCGTGGCGATGTGGCCCAGCAGCGTCTGGCTGCCCGGGGTGAATGCATCGGTCGTCAGGCTGTTCTCCAGGTAGAGAACGCCGTGCATCGTCCCCCGCGCGAGCAGCGGCAGCGCCATGACCGATCGGGCGTGGTGCTGCTCGAAGTAGCGGTCGTGCGAGAAGGAGTGGGACTCGGTGGCGTCGGAGATGAGAACCATCTCCTGCGTGCGCCGCACGAACGTGATCAGCGACCAGGGGAGGTCTTCGCTCGCGTGCAGGCCCTCCTCCGAGAACGCCACCGTTCCGATCCGCTCCCCCTCGAGAAGGAGCAGCGCGCCCCGCTCTGCCCCGGCGTTCTCGAGGGCGACCTGCAAGAGCGTGCGCACGAGGCGATCGAGCTCGATCTCGCCGGAGATCGCCTGCTGCGCCTTCACCACGGTGAGCGCATCGATGCGACGGCTGCTCGAGTCGAAGGACGAGGAGGTGGTGTCCGTCCCTGCAGCGCCGGCCTCGGTAAGCGGCCACTCGGACTCGAGCTGCCGCACCTTCCCCTCGCCGCCCCACTGCCAATAAGCGCTCCTCGCCTCGTTGGCGTAGGCCAGCGCGGCGGTGACGATCCCCCGCCCCTTCCAGAAGCGTGCGGCGAGTTCGTTGGCGAGAGCGACGTATTGGATGAAGCCCTCGGCGCGGGCAGCGCCGACCGCCTCCTCGTAGGCATGGAGCGCCTCCTCCGCCCGCCCCGACAGGCGCGCCAGCTCCGCTGCGACCATCCGCTCGGGTGCGCGGAAGTTCTCGGGGCAGTCGTCCGCCCACGCGCGGAGCTGCCGGTGGTGCTCCTGGATCGCGGCCAGCGATTCCCCCGGCGCCGCGCGCTGGAGCGCAGCCTGCGCCAGGGCCCGGTAGAGATGGTAGTCGAGCAGCTGGATCATGCCGGCGCTCGCCCAGAGCAGCCCCCGTGCGCGGTCGGCGGCCTCGAGCGCCTCCTCGTACCTGCCGCACATGAAGCGCGACTGGAGCTTGACCAGCCAGTACCAGCAGCGCATCGCCGGCGCGCGCTCCTCGGTCAGCCGTGCCTCGAACGCTCCCTCGTCGAAGTCGTCGCCGCTCAAGGAGCAGAAGGCGCGGGTGAGGCCGCGCATCTGCTGGGTGAAGCGGAGCGGCGGGAGGATGTGGTCCTCGAGCTCCCGAAAGCCCGCCTTCCGCACGAAGCCCAGGCGCGCGACCGCCTCCTGGTGCACCTCGGTCAACGCGTGGCCGAGGGCGAGGCGGTAGGTGACGGCGTGCGTGCAGCAGAAGCAGGCCTCCTGGAGCGCTCCGGTGAGCACGCCGTGGTGGATGCCGCTGCGCGCCTGGTCCAGCGCACCGGAGAGGTGGCGGCTCCAATAGGTGATGTGGCTGAGCACGTGGAAGGCGTGGGCGCGGAGGCTGGCGAAGCCCATCCGCTCCAGCAGATCGAACGCCATGTTTCCGAAGGCGAGGCCCTCCTTCGGCTTGGCGAAATAGGCCGCCAGGACGAAGCCGTAGTGGAGGTAGCCCTGGACCGAGGCCTCGGCGTTACCGTGGCGGAGGCTCGTCGCCACCAGCCGGCAGATGTAGAAGGGAAAGAGGTGGCCCGAGCTGAAATAGGCCGGTGAGTAGAGCGCGGAGAGCGCGCTCAACGCCGCTATCGTGTCCGGGTCCGTGACCCGGGGCAGCTGCGCGATGCTGTCGATGGAGAGCCCCTGCCGCAGCATGAGCACCTCCTCGTGCGCCTCGAGTACCTCCTCCCACGTGGGATGGCGCGGGATGCTGATCCCGAAACTCTCGAGACAATCGAGGAGGCAGGAGACCGATGGCTCCACCTCGCCGACAGCGAAGAGGAAGCTGGAGAGCAGGGTCGAGGCAGCGGCGCGCTCGGCCCGGGAGAGGTCCCGGGCCAGGAGTGCCTGCAAGCGCAGGCGCGCCTCGTCGCCCCGCCCCCGCATGAACTCGCTGCTGGCGAGATCGAGCTGGAGCTGGAAGGCCAGCGCGCGATCCGCCGTCCACATCTCGCCAGGGAAGAGCTGGAGGGCCATGGAGAAGTAGGTCACCGCCGCGTCGTGCGCGGAGGCGCGCCTCGCCTGCCAACCCGCCTCCGCGTCGAGGCGCGCCAGGGCCTCGCGCTCCCCGGGATCGGTGAGGAGGGGTGCGCCTGCGTTGAGCTGGTTGACGACGTCGAAGAGCCGCTCCTTCACCCCCTTCGCCCCGAGCCGCTCGTAGAGCAGCCTGCCGATCCGCAGGTGGACGGCCCTCCGCTCCTCGTCCGAGATCAGCGCGTGCGCCGCTTGCTGGATCCGATCGTGGAGGAAGCGGTACCGCTCGGCACCCTCGCGTACCAGCAGGCCTTCGAGGAGCGGCTGCTCGAGGGTGCGCTCCACCTCCGCGGCGGGCTGCTCCGAGATGATTGCCAGGACCTCCTGCGAGAAGGCGTTGCCCACACACGCCGCCAGCTGCAGCAGGCGCTGCGGGGACGGGGCGAGCCTGCGCAGGCGGCCGGCGAGGAAGTCCACCACGTTGTCCGAATAGCCCTGGGCGCGCACCTGCTCCGGGTCCCAGCTCCAGCCGCCGCCGGTAGCACGCGTGACCAGCCCGTCGCGGTGCAGCGCCTCCAGCAGCTGCAGCAGGAAGAAGGGGTTGCCTCCCGTCTTCTCGTAGAGCGCGGCGCCGAGCGGCTCCGTCACCTCCTCGGAAGCGCCGGGCAGCGCGTCCCGCACCAGCCGATCGGTCTGGGCCTGGGAGAGCGGCCCCAGGTGGATCTCCTGCAGCCTCGCACCTGCCCGCCGCAGATCCCCGAGGATGACGGTGAGCGGATGGACCGCGTCCACCTCGTTGTCGCGGTAGGCACCGGCGACCAGCAGCGCTGGTGGCTCGGGGGCGGTGAGCAGTTGGTAGAGCAGGCGCATGCTGCCGGGATCCGCCCACTGCAGATCGTCGAGGAAGAGGACGAGCGGTTTGTCGGTTGTGCCGAGGACGCCGAGGAAGCGCAGCGCGAGATGGTTGAAGCGGTTCTGCGCCTCGATGGGCGGCAGCTCCGGGACGGCGGGTTGCTTGCCGATGATCAGCTCGAGCTGCGGCACCAGGTCGACCAGCACCTGCCCGTTGCCCTCGAGGGCCTCGTGGAGCCGCTGGCGCCAGCGCTCGAGCTCCCGGTCGCTCGTGCCCAGCAGCTGCCGGACCAATTCCCCGAAGGCCTGGGTCAACGTGGCGTAGGGCGTCTCCGGCTGCAGCTGATCCGATTTGCCCTTGAGGAAGAAGCTGCACCGGGAGCGCAGCAGCGGCTGGACGGCGGCGACTACCGATGATTTGCCCACGCCCGCGTAGCCGCTCACCAGCTGGAGGGAGGCCTTGCCGGATCGGGCGACCTCCTCGAAGGCGTCGAGCAGCAGCCGCACCTCGGGTTCACGGCCGTAGAGCCGCCGGGGCAGGATCATGCGCGCCGGCAGGTCGCGCTGTCCGAGGGTGAAGGAGCGGAGCCTGCCGCGCCGCAAGCCCTCGAGGCAGCGCCCCAGGTCGTGTTCCAATCCCTCGGCGCTCTGGTAGCGCTCGTCGGGCGACTTGGCCAGGAGCTTGAGCACCACACGGGAGACCATGGGCGAGATGCTGGCCCGCACTACGTGGGGCGGCGTCGGCTGCTGCGCCAGGTGGGCGTGGAACCATTCGAGCTCGTCTCTGCCCTGGAAGGGCTTCCTGCCCGTCAAGGCTTCGTAGAGCGTGACGCCCAGCGAGTAGAAGTCGGAGCGGTAGTCGAGCCCCTGCCCCGTCCGCCCGGTCTGCTCGGGCGCCATATAGGCCAGGGTGCCCTCCGCATCGCCTCCCGAGGGAAAGTCCGCCTGCTCTTCGTGCTCGAGGGTGGCGGCGCCGAAGTCGATGAGCCACACCTCGCCCTGCGGCCCCACGAGGATGTTGGCGGGCTTGATGTCCTTGTGGACGACCCCGCGCCGGTGGACCTCGGCGAGGGTCTCGGCAAGCGCGATGCCGATCTGCAGGCAGCGGCCCACCTCCAGCGGGCCCTCCTGCAGCAGCTCGGCGAGGGCCCGTCCGCCCACGTCCTCGAGCACCAGCACCGGCCCTGCCTGCCCCTCGTCGAGACCGAGCGTCGGCGGGATCCCCTGCGCTCCGCTGACCCGCTGGAGGAGACGGCACTCGCGCCGGTAGCGTTCGCGCTCGCGCGGCCCGGGATGCGCCACCCGCGGCAACTTGAGGATGACGCGGTGGTGGTCCGTTTCGCGCTCGGCGCGCTGCAGGATGCTGTTGCGGGTCACCTGGACGGTGCCCAGCAGGTGGTAGCCCGGGACCTCCGACATGGCGCCTCCTCGCATTGAATCGAGCGCCGGTCTTCAAACATAATCACCTGGCGAGGAGGCGCGGCTGCTCCCGTATAGTGGGCGGATGACGAAGATCTTCCACAACCCGAAGTGCAGCAAATCGCGGGAGACGCTCGCTCTCCTGCAGGAGCGCGGCGTCGAGCCGACGGTCGTCGAGTACCTGAAGACGCCGCCCGATCGGACGGAGCTCGCGCAGATCGTCGCCGCGTTGGGGATCGCGCCGCGCGCGCTCCTGCGCCGGAAGGAGGCACGGTACGCAGCGCTCGGCCTCGACGATCCGAAGTGGACCGACGAGGAGCTCCTCGATTTCATGGTCGCCAACCCGGTGCTGATCGAGCGCCCGATCGTCGTGACGGCGCAGGGTGCCCGGCTCGGCAGGCCGCCGGAGGCCGTGCTCGAGATCCTCGACCGGTAAGACGAGCTCAGCGTGCGCCGAACGTCTTCACCAGCTTGTTGTAGACGCCCATGGTGAGGATCGGCCCCGGCCACATGCCGATGAAGTCGCTCGCGCGGCGCTTGCCTGCCAGCTCGAGGACGAAGGAGGCGGACATCGCCGCGAGCGCTGCGCCGAGGAAGAGGACCGAGGGCACCTTGGCCGACTGCTGCTCCACCAACCGCGTGATCCGGCTCTCCCCATGCTCGGCCCGGAAGACGGGCGCAGCCTCGTAGACGATCTCCGAGGCTTCGCTTGCCGGGTTCGTCTCGAGCTCCATCGTGGCACCTCCCCGTTCTCCGGAAAGGTCACCACTCTTTTCCCATGCGGAAGCGAAGCGGAAGCCACGCCCGTGACCTCGAGCTGCTCCTCGCCGAGCAGGGGTTCGGCCCACTGCTCCGCCGCGATTATTGGGGGGTGATCCGCAACTGCCGGTACACGCCCGCGCAGATCGTCGGGACCGTCCGCCGCCACTTCCCGGCGTTTGCGCCACGGGAGCTCGTCACCTTCACCCGGCTCGAGCGGCGGGACCTGCCGCTCGAGCTCGGCGACGAGCTCGACGTGCGCATCGTCGGCGTGCCGCGGACGCGGGTGCGCGTCACGAACCTGGGCGAGCAGAGCCTGACCCTGGCCACCGAGGCGGGGCACCCGGAGGCCGGCAGGATCACCTTCGGGTGTTACCGGAACCGGCATGGCGACGTGATCTTCCACATCCGCAGCCATGCGCGATCCAGCGGGCGCGTCACCCGCGCCGGATTTCTCGCCACCGGCGAAGTGATGCAGACGAGCACCTGGACCGATTTCGTGAACCGGGTGGCGGTCGCTTTCGGCGACGGGGTGATCGGCCACATCCAGGCAGTGACCACGCCCTGTGAGGACGAGCCACCGGAGGCATCGATGCACGAGCCGACCTTCGAAGCACGAGGGGGCTGACGTGGCCGATTGGCGATTCCTTACCCGATGGAACGAGGGCGAGATCGTCGCGGCGCTGGAGGACGCACGAGCGCTCCCGCCCAACTTCGATCCCGCTGCCGAGCTCACCGCCGAGCACGGGTGGAACATCATCCACTCGCGCGCCCTCATCGCCTGCGAGGCCGCAGGCCCGCCCATCCCCGGTGGCACCTACGAGCGGCTGTGGCATGCGCTGCAGCGGATCCACCACTCGGATCCGCGGATCGTGCTCGCCCACTTTCGCGACGACGTGCCCCTGCTCGATCGCCGTGTGCTGCTCGAGCTCCAGGCGATGGGCACGCGCTTCCTCGCGCCGGTGGCGATCGGCGGGGTCCGCGAGGACTCGCTGGCGACGGCGACGCTGCGCGGCTTCTCCTTCGAGACGCTGGCGGGCCACATCGAGCGGGGCCGGGAGTGGTTCCTCCTCGAGAAGGATCACGAAACCGGCGAGGTGCGCTTTCGGATCGAGGCGTCGTGGCAGCCCGGCGACTTTCCGAATCGATGGTCCAGGCTCGGCTTCCACTTCCTCGGGCGCCGCTACCAGCGGGCCTGGCACCGGCTCTGTCATCTGCGCCTCCGGCGGATCGCCGCCGGCCTCGATCCCGCCGAAAGGGTAGGCCCCGACCACGTGGTCCACGAGGGACCGCCGATGCCGGCGGAGCCGGTGCAGTTCTTCGCGCAGCGGGGGGTCGGCCGGTACGGCGTCGACGTGGAACAGGAGGTCGAGGAGATGAACGGACACATGGCGTGGCGGGCGATCGGGATGGGTGCGCTCTCGGGCCTGCGGAGCGTCGGCCCCGCGGCGGTGCTGCTGCGGAATCTCGAGGCACGTGGCTCGAAGTCCGTTCCCGGCTGGCTGCCGGTGCGGGGGCTCGGCCTGCTCGCCGCCGCCGAGATGCTGGCGGACAAGCTTCCTTTCCTGCCTCCGCGGACCCAGGCGCCGTCGATGCTGGCCCGGATGGTCGCAGGGGGATTCGTCGCCGGCAGGGCGGCGCGGAAGCGCCGCGCGACCCTCGGGCCGGTGGCGCTCGGCGCTGCCGCTGCTGCTGCGGCGGCCTGGGCGGCGTACGAGGCGCGCCGGCGCGCTGCCGGGCGGTCGAGGGCGCTCGGCTACGCGGTGGCGGTAGCCGAGGACACACTGGTCCTCTGGGGCGGCCACCGCCTCGCCGAGTCGACGCACGCGTAATGGAAGGTGACGCAGCCCCCGGGCGTGGTGCGTGCCGCTCCTGCCCGGCAGCCCTACCTATGGTCCAGGCCCTTCCATGGCCGACCGAGGTGGAGAGCCAGCGATGAAAGCCGAGGGCCCACGCGACGACTTCTCCCTCGTGCGGGGCGGGCCCTTCTACCGGCTCCTCCGCTCGGTGGGATTGGCGCGGGGCGATCGCTGGGATCCCGCCCGCCAGATCGGTGCAGCCGTCGCGGTGGGCTGGCTTCCGGTCGCCTTCCTCTCGCTGCTCGAGACACCGCCGCCGGGGGGGATCGACCCGATGCGGAGCATCGCGGGCCACGCCCGCCTCCTCGTCGCGGTTCCGTGCTTCCTTCTCGCCGAGGCCTCGCTGCACCGGCGCACGCAACGCTGCATCGATCGCTTCCTGCAGGACGGGTGGGCGCCGGGGCAGGAGGCGGCGATCGGGCGCTTCGCGGCGGCGACGAGGCGGCTGCGTGACGCGAGCCTCCCTGAAGCGCTGCTGCTCATCGCAGCCGTGGGTTCCAGCCAGGCCTTTCTCTGGGGGCTGGCAGAGCCGGTCGGCGCACGCGGCCTCCAGTGGTCTCGGACGCCCGCCCTCTTCTGGTACGCGCTGGTCTCGCTCCCGCTGCTCCAATTCCTCGCGCTGCGCTGGCTTTGGCGCTGGGCGCTCTGGGCGGTGCTGCTCGCGCGGGTCTCGCTGCTCCCGATCCGCCCGGTCGCCACCCACCCGGATGAACGGGGCGGCCTGGAATTCCTCTCCGAGCCGTCGACGGGTTTCGCGTGGGTCGTGCTCGGAGGCAGCGCGGTCCTCGCCGGTTCGTTCGCGAACCGGATCCTCTACCTCGACGAGCCGATCGAGTCCTTCATTCCCCACGCCTTTCTCTACCTGGCGGGTTCGGTCCTGCTGACCTTCGGACCGCTCGTGGCGTTCACGCGGACGCTCTGGCAAGCCTACTTCGAGGCGAGGTGGAGTTACGGTGCGCTGGCCGCAGACCACAACCGCCGCTTCCACCGCCGCTGGATCGACGGTGACAGGCGTGAGCTCCTCGGAACGCCCGACATCAGCTCGCTCGCGGATCTCGGTACCTCATACGCCGTCATGCGCCGGATGAAATTCCTGCCGGTCACCCGAAGGCGGCTCATCCTCGTGGTCACCGCCGCGCTTGCTCCCTTCGCCCTCCTCCTCCTCACCGAGGTGCGCATTCTCGACATCCTGCACGACATCGGCTCCGCCTGGCTCTCCACGCACTGATCGGTGGCTTCGTCGCGATCCATCAGCGCTTGCGCGCGGCCTCGACTTCCTCGGCTTCACGCGCCCGCTCCCGGGCGATCTCGACGAGCTTGCGCGCATGCGCCCGGATGTCCCGGGGCCAGGCGCGCATCTCCTGCTCCAGCTTCTTCGCATCGCCGGCGAAGAGCGCGCGGGTGGCCTCCTCGAAGCCGGGGAGATCGCCCGCCATCACGTACATGAAGCGGTAGGCGGCATCCCGCGCGCGCCGAGCCCGCTGCATCGCCTCGCCGTCCCGTCCGGCCTGCTCGACGAGCCGGCGCAGGGTGACGGAGGCGCCCCCCTGCTGTTTGCCCAGCCATTCCCAATGCCGCGGGAGCAGCGAGACTTCGCGCGAGATCACTCCCAGCTTCGGCCGCCCGGGGCCGGGCTTGCGCGTCTTCTCCGGCTCCTCGGCGCCGCCAGCCTGCTCGCGTTCGAGGCGCGCGCGCAGCTGCGCCGGGGTCCCGTGCAGGCTCGTGCCCACGGCGTTGCCGGTGCTGTCGTCGATGAGGATGGCGGGCGCCTCCTCTCCGCGATCCACGTGGGCCTGTAGCTCGAGCGCCACCTCGATCAGGTCGCCCGAGGCCACCTGCCGCTGTCCGATGAATCCGGTATATCGCTGCATCTTGTCTCACCTGGCGTAGGTGGTCTGTGGGGTGAGCCCCAGGCGCTCGCGCCACAGGGCTTCGAGCTCCGCCAGGTCGCTCGACGGATCGTGGTCCGGGCGATCCGGGAGCGGCTTCAGCTCGTCGAGGATCTCGAAGGCGAAGGCATCCCTGCCGTCGCGCCGCCAATCGGCCTGCATCGCCTGCTGGGCATGGACGCCCGTCTCCAATTGGAAACGGTGGCGGTTGAGGATGCCCTGCAGGTGCAGGCTCGAGCCCAGGAGCGTGCGCCCCGACGGCAGGTGCCGCACCGCATAGACGCCCATCCGCGGCGTGAAGCCCTTGTAGTCCCGCTTGCCTGTACCAGTTGCAGCCATGACGCCACCTCGTGGGAGCACGTTTTACCCGGGCAAAATACGGAGGTCAATATCACCCGGGTGAAACCCGCCTACCCGTGCGATCTCCCAGCTCCGTCCCCATGCTCCGGCGAGGGGGTGGAAGCAGGCCGCTTCCGCGAGACGCCGAGACGCAAAGGATGGGTGGGATCAAGCGCAGGCTGCTGGCCCTCTTCGGGCGGGTTCCGCGACGCCGTGAAGCGGCGGAATTCCGGAGGCTCGCCCAGATCGTCGAGAGCTCGGCGACTCCGATCGCCTCCGTCGCGCTCGACGGCACGACGACGCTCTTCAATGCCGCCAACGAGGAGCTGAGCGGCTATTCCGCAGAGGAGCTCCTCGGCAAGCCCTTCGCCATCTTTCCCCGCGAGCAGGTGCAACGGCAGATCGCCCATACGCTCGAGCGCGGCTCCTGGTCGGAGGAGCTCACGGTACAGACCCGGGACGGCAGGCGCATACCGGCGATCGTCACGACTTTTCCCCTGCGCGACGAGAAGGGACGGATCACCGAGATCGCCGGCATCGCCGTCGACATCACCGAGCGCAAGGAGCGCGAGCGGGCGCTGGCAGAGAGCGAGCAGCGCTTCCGCGCCCTGGCGGAGGTGACCGCGGAGATCCTCTGGGTCGCGAACCCCGACGGCACCCTCGGGGAGCCCAGCCCCACGTGGCTCGCCTTCAGCGGCCAGACGCGGGAGCAGGCGATGGCCGAGGGATGGATCGACTACATCCACCCCGACGATCGCGAACGCGTCCGACAGGCTTGGGCCGACTCGATCCGCGAGACGATCCCCTTCCGCACCGAATTCCGCTTTCGACGCCGCGATGGCGGCTACCGCTACGTCGACGCCCGGGGCGGCCCCGTCTTCGACGCACAGGGGCGCGTGCGGGAGTGGGTCGGGATGAGCATGGACATCACCGCGCGCAAGGAGGTGGAGGCGGAGCGGGAGCGGCTCTACCGGCAGGCACAGGAGGCGGTCGCGCTCCGCGACGAGTTCCTCTCCATCGCCTCGCACGAGCTCCTCACGCCGCTCACCTCGGTACAGGCCCGCCTCCAGCTCCTCGACCGCGAGGTGGCAGCGCGCAACCACGAGGAGGATCGAATCGGGCGCCTGGTCGAGTCGATCGACGACCAGGTGCGCAAGCTCGGCCGCCTGATCCGCTCCCTCATCGACGTCACCCAGATCCCGCAGGGCCAGCTCGATCTCGTTCGCGAGGAGGGCGTCGATCTTGTCGGGCTCGTCCGAGGCGTCTGTGGGCGCGCAGCCCGTGAACTCCAGCGCGCCGGCTGTCTCGTCCACGTCGATTCCAACGGACTCTCGTCGGGACGCTGGGATCGCCTCCGCCTCGAGCAGGTGCTGCTGCACCTGCTCTCCAACGCGATGAAGTTCGGCGCCGGCGCGCCGATCGAGGTCGCTGTGCGCGACGAGGCGGGGACGGCGGTGGTGGAGGTCGCGGATCACGGCATCGGGATCAGCCCTGCCGACCAGGCGCGGCTCTTCGAGCGGTTCGAGCGCGGCGTCTCCTCCCGCCACTACGGCGGACTGGGCCTCGGGCTCTTCCTCTGCCAGCAGATCGTCGAGGCGCACGGCGGACGGATCTCGGTGACCAGCGAGCCGGGAAAGGGAGCTACCTTTCGTGTGGAGCTGCCCTACGACCTCGGGGACTCCGACCCGGCAGACGGCGGCCCCGGCCCGCATCATCTGCCGGCGTGAGCGCGACCCGGGCGTGCGGCTTCAGCCGTGCACGAGCGGCTTCCAGCCCGGGTGCTCGAAGAACTTCCCGTAGGTGCCGAGGCCGCGGACGATCCGCACCGCCCCCTTCATCCGATCGCCCTCGCCCTTCATCGCCTCGATGCCGCCGAAGAACTCGACGAGGAGGATGTGGAGCTGGGCGTCGGCCTCGGGGGGAAGTTTGCACTGGCTCATGATCGAGGCGAGCTGCTTCTCGAGGTTGCCTGCCAGCGCCGCGTACTGCGCCGGGGTGAAGCTGCCGTCGTGGATCGCCGGGATCGCCTCTGCGAGCGTGTGCTGGAATGCCTCCATCCCCGCGCGAAGCGCCGCATCGGTCCCCCACTTCGCTCCGGCGTTCAGCACCAGCTTGCCCGCTGGCGCGCCGTGGTCGTGGTGCTCGTGCTTGCCGTGGTCGGCGTGCGTCTTCGGAGGCGCCTCGGCGCTGGCCGCTCCCGCAGCCAGGAGGCCCCATACAGCCAGGGTGATACCGGTCGTCTTCGCGAACATCGTTCGAGCTCCCTTCGGTGGATTCGATTCCAGCAAAGCACGGCCCGTGCCGGGGCCGAATTCGTTCCACGACGGAACTTTGACGCGAGGCTCGCGTGGAGCCAGCGTCTCGGCGAGGCACGCGATCCGCGCGATCTTGCAGGGCCTGGCCTGGGAATAGCCCCGGCGCGGACCGGCGCAAGCGCCTGGACGATCTTTTTTCCGAACCCCACCGCCATCCCCACGGCTCCGATTGGGACACAGCCAGGGAGCCAACCGAATGGGACGTTACCGGGGCCGCGTACTCGCGGCGCTTGCGGCGATGACGTGGGTCGGTGGATCGGCGGCAGCATCCGACCTCGAGGCGGGGAAGAAGCTCGCAGATCAGGGCAGCAGCAACGGCGCGATGGCCTGCGTCGCCTGCCACGGACCGGATGGTGGGGGAAATGCCGCCGCAGGCTTTCCCCGCCTCGCCGGACTCGATGCCGCCTACATCGCGCGGCAGATCCAGGCCTACCGCGAAGGTGCCCGCGGCGCCCCGGTGATGGCACCGATCGTCGCCGGGCTCAGCGAAACCGACGTGGCGAACGTCGCCGCCTGGTACGCCTCCCTGGCCGTGCCGAAGGCCACCCCGGCCCCTGCGGACCAGGCGCTGCTCGAGGAGGGCGAGCGACTGGCCACGCGAGGCAACTGGGCCAACGGCGTGCCGGCGTGCGTCACCTGCCATGGCCCCGGCGGCCGTGGCGTGGACGAGAACTTTCCCCCGATCGCCGGCCAGCACGCGACCTATCTCGCTGCGCAGCTGCGGGCCTGGAAGGCAGGCGAGCGGAAGAACGATCCGCTCGGCCTGATGAAGGTCGTCGCCCAGCGCCTCACCGACCGCGAGATCGACGCGGTCGCCGCGTGGTTCGCCCACCAGCCCCCGAGCGCCGAATGAGGAGAGCCGCCATGTTGCCCATCCGTTCCCTCGGTGCCGCGCTGGCCGGCGCCGCCTGCGCCGTCGTCGTCGTCTCCCTCCTCGACCGCAGGCCCGCCGAGCCCCCAGCCCCGCCCCCGCCTGCTGCGGAGGCAGCTGTCGCACCCGCGAACACCGCATTCGCGCCCCCCGACGAGTCGGCGATTCCGGCAGGCCCGTTCGGCGAGATGGTGCGCTACGGCAGGGACCTCTTCCTCCACACCGAGCAGCTCCGCGGCACCTGGACCGAGAACGGCATGGACTGCGTCAACTGCCACCTCGACGCCGGGCGCCTCGCCAACGCCGCGCCGATGTGGGCTTCCTGGACGATGTATCCGGCCTATCGGTCCAAGACCCAGAAGGTCGACACCATGGCCGAGCGCATCCAGGGCTGCTTCCTCTACAGCATGAACGGCAAGGCGCCGCCGGTCGGCAGCAAGGAGCTGGCCGGCTTGATGAGCTACATCTACTGGCTCTCGAGCGATGCGCCGACGGGCGTCGAGCTGGAGGGCCGCGGCTTTGCCGCGCTGCCCCCGCCTGCGCAGGGCGTCGACCATGCCCGTGGCGAGGCGGTCTACGAGGCGAAGTGCGCCGTCTGCCACGGCGCGGAAGGCGAAGGAAAGGTGGCGGAGGGCTCCTACGTCTTCCCGCCGCTCTGGGGCAGCGACTCGTACAACTGGGGCGCCGGCATGCACCGCATCGACACCGCCGCCTCCTTCATCAAGCACAACATGCCGCTGGGCCAGGGCGGCAGCCTCACCGACCAGGAGGCCTGGGACGTGGCGACCTTCGTCAACAGCCACGAGCGGCCGCCCGATCCGCGGGACGCCGGGAACAGGGCCGCGACGGACGCGGCCTTCCACGACGAGAACTGCCGGTACGGCGACGAGGTGGACGGCAGGGTCCTCGCGGGCGTGCGCGGCGGCTGAAGCCGGAGACGCCGGTGCGGGCCGGCCTGGCCCACACCGGCGCCTGCGTCATCACGGCGCCTGGGGGACGACCACCGGCCAGGGCTCCACGCTGTACCCGAGGAAGCCGCCGGCGGTCTCACCGTTGAGGGCCGAGCCCCAGCAATGGGCCTCGCCAGCAGGCGTGAGCCCGCAGGTCGAGTTGCCGCGGCCGACGACTCGCTCGAAGTGGTGATCGCCCATCACCTGCCTGGGCGTGAGGCTATTGTCGATCCCGCCGTCGCCGAGCTCCCCATAGAAATTGCTGCCCCAGCAGCGCACCCTGCCGTCCTCGAGCAGACCGCAGACGTTCACGAACGAGGCAGCGACGTCGACGAAGCGGTAGCCCTCGGCGACGGCGACCGGCTCGGAGAGGGCGCCGCGAGGAACCGCGATGCCGAGCTGGCCGCGGTCGGCGCGACCCCAGCAATGGAGGCTGCCACCGGGATCGGTGTCGGTGGCGGCGGTGAGGGCGCACGCCGTGCTGACCCCCAGCGAGATCTTCGCGAAGGTGCGATCGCTCGCGATGCGCACCGGCTCGCGCACGAGGGCCTCGTCGCTGATCTCGCTGCCGTCGCCCAGGGTGCCCACCCAGTTGCCGCCCCAGCACCAGACGGATCCCGCCTCGTCGAGGCCACACGTGTTGGTCACCCCCGACGCGAGCTGCACGAAACGCAGGTCATCCGCTATGGCGACCTTCTTCGGCGTCCAGATCGGGACGGAGATGCCGCTCGGGGCGCGGGGCGTCGCGGTGCCCGTCTGCCCCTCCCAGTCGTCGCCCCAGCAATAGGCCTCACCACCCCGGTCGACGTCGGTTGCTGCGGTGAGCCCGCAGGTGTGGACGAACCCCGCGCTGAGCGACGAGAAGCGGAGATCCCCCAGCACCGGGAGCGGGCGGGGGGTACCACAGACGCCCTCGCAGCTCTCGAAGACGCCGAGGCTGCCGGCCGATCCGTTGCCCCAGCACCACGCCGCGCCCGCTTCGTCGAGGGCGCAGCTGTAGATCTCACCGGCGGCAACCTGTGTGAACGGCCCCATCTCCGCCTCGACCTGCACCGGCTGTGGCACGAGGAAGCGCTCGTCGAGCCCGCTGGGATAGCCGATGCCGAGCTGCGTATCGCCGTTGAAGCCCCAGCACCACAGGGCGCCGTCCAGGTCGGCGCCGCAGCCGTGCACGATCCCGAGCGAGAGGTCCCGGAATGCGAAGCCCGCGGGGCGCGGCTCGTCCGAGGAGACGACGAGCTGCGCGCTGGTCTCGAAGTCGGAGGTGGCGGCGTGGATCATCGTGGTGCCGCTCACGGAGCCGACGAGCCTGCCCGCCTCGTTCTCGTCGAAGCTCGCGACCGCAGGATTGCCGACGATCCAGTAGAGCTCCACCTCGTCGGTCACGTCCTCGTCGAAGACGTTGCGAACCAGCGCCTCCACCTGCAGCGTCTCCCCCGCCTGCAGCGCGTAGGGGCCCGGCGGCACGAGGTCGATCGACTGCACCCGGTGTGCATAGATGGTGAGCTCCACCTCGGCGCTGCGATCGCCCCAGCTCACCACGGCGGACGCCTGGCCGAGGCCACGAGCGGTAACGATGCCGTCTTCGACGAGCAGGACCGATTCGTCTTCGCTCGACCACTCCACCTCGGGCAGGTCGACCTGCCTGCCCCGATCGTCGAAGGCCAGCGCCTGCAGCGGGCGCTCGTCACCGACGCGGGCGAGCGCGCAATCGCCGGTGTCGCAGAGGATCTCCGGGGAGATCCGCAGGACGAGGCGGTCGATTGCGCCGGTCGATCCGCCGGACCCTCCGGCTCCACCCGCTCCGCCGGTGCCACCGCTGCCGCCAGTACCACCGCTGCCGCCAGTACCACCGGCGCCTCCAGTACCACCGGCGCCGCCGCTCCCCCCGGATCCGCCGCTGCCGTGGACGTGCCGGGACTCTTCGCTACCGCACGCGCTCGCCAGCGCCAGCGCTGCTACCAGCCCAACCCAATTTGTTGCACCCATCCGAACTCCCGACCGGGACGCGCCAAAGCTGCGACCCGGCGAACCGGACGCCCGGAATGCAGCGTCCGCGGACAGGAGTCTCCAGGGGAGAGCTGGGCCTGGCCTAGTGCGGGAATCCGCACGAGAACGCCACAACCGACTGATTTTTTATGATTTTTCCCTCAAGACTGTAATGCCCGCGTCGCTCCGGCGTCGCGGCCGGCCAGCTCCGTCGCGATCCGGCCGACCTTCGCCAGCGCCTGCTCGATCGCCGGGGACCACGGCTGGCCGCAGCTGATCCGCAGGCAGTTCCGGAAGCCGCCGTTCGCCGAGAAGATCGGGCCGGGGGCGACGGCAGCCCCTTCGGCGACCGCCCGCTCCTGCAACGCGAGCGCGTCGGTTCCCGGCGGCAGCTCCACCCAGAGCACGAAGCCGCCCTGCGGACGGCTGAGCCGCGTTCCCGGCGGAAAGCGTGCGGCGATCTCGGCGCCGTAGCGTGCCACCTGTTCCCGCAGGCTCCGGCGCAGCGAGCGCAGGTGGTGATCGTAGCCGCCGCTCTGCAGGAAGTCGGCGATCGCGAGCTGCGGCAGCACCGGGCTCGAGACCGTCTGGGCGAATTTCATCCGCTCGATCGTGGTGCGGTAGCGACCGGGCGCGATCCAGCCGACCCGGTAGCCGGGCGCCAGCGTCTTCGAGAAGGAGGAGCAGAGGAGCACGAGCCCCTTCCGATCGAAGGAACGGACGAGGCGGGGCCTGGCGCCGTCGAATTGCAGGTCGCCGTAGACGTCGTCCTCGATCAGCGGCACGTCGTGCCGCGTGACGATCCGGGCGAGCTCCTTGCGGGCGCCGTCCGGCATCCGGCTTCCCAGGGGGTTGTTGAAGGAGGGCACCGCCATCACCGCCTGGATCCTGCGCCGGCGCAGCACCCCGTCCAGCACCGAGAGATCCATCCCCGTGCCCGCGCGGGCTGGGATCTCGACCACCTTGATCCCGAGGCTCTCGATGAGCTGGAGCACGCCGAAGAAGGCGGGGGACTCCACCGCGATCGTCTCGCCCCTGCGCGCCACCGCGCGCAGGGCGAGGTGGAGCGCCTCCATCGCCCCGACGGTGATCAGGATCTCGTCGGCGGGGATGGCGCAGCCCCACGAGGCGGAGCGCCGCGCGAGCTCCCGGCGGAGCGCGGGCATCCCTGCAGGCGGCCCGTAGGCGACCGACGCCTCACCCGACGCACGAGCGGCGCGCACCATGCTCCGGGCGAGACGGCGCGCGGGAAGCAGGGTGGCGTCCGGCAGCGCGAGGCCGAGCACGCCGG
Organism: Vulgatibacter sp.; assembly: GCF_041687135.1. Classification (NCBI taxonomy): domain Bacteria; kingdom Pseudomonadati; phylum Myxococcota; class Myxococcia; order Myxococcales; family Vulgatibacteraceae; genus Vulgatibacter; species Vulgatibacter sp. Next base: position 50,543 of record NZ_JAWLCN010000010.1, read on the forward strand.
CGCTGCCATCGAGACCGGTGTAGAGCTGCCCCACCCGCTCGGCGACCGTTACCGCCCGGGCCCCGGGCTCGACCCTCGGCGTCCGCGGCTCCGGCAGCCGCGGGTGGAGCCGCGCCTTCACGTAGTGCCCGGATTGCGGGCGGACCTCCACCAGCCCCCTGCTCTCGAGGAGCACGTAGGCCTGCAGCACCGTGGAGATGCTCACGCCCTGCTGCGCGGCCAGGCCGCGCACCGAGGGGAGACGATCCCCTGCCAGCAGGGAACCAGCCTCCACGAGCGAGGCGAGGTGATCGGCGAGGGATTCGTAGAGCGTTGGCGCGGCACTCATCGGCGAAGTCTACCGCCGCCGCGGATCGGCGGCATCGGCACAGACGGCCTGCTCGATGACGAGCACAGTTCGCGCCCGGGCAAACTGTACCGGAGACAGCCAACGCAGGCTGCATCTGTTCCGGTCGGCGCGTCGGCGACATCCTCGCCCCATGAGGTTCCTTTCGCTTCTCCGCTCCCGGGTCGCCCCCGTCTTCCGCATCCACCTCCAGCTGGCAGAGCGGCAGGTCTGGTCCCACGAGGTGGAGGGGGTCGGCTTCTTCGTCCGCTGCGACAGCGGCTCGATCTGGCTCACGGACGCCGAGGGCGCCGACCGCATCCTCCGCCCCGGCGATCGCTGGGGCTCCACCCGCAAGGGCACGGTGGTGGTGGAGGCGCTCGCCCGGAGCCGCCTCGAGCTGCAGATCGCCGGCGTGGGCCCGGTCCGGGGCGTTGAGCGAAGGGACGAGCTGTGACGGCCTACGGGGAGCACGGTCGCCGAAGACCGGCTGCACGACCGGGGGCAAACGATGCGAAAGCTACCGTTGGTTGGCGCGATGGCGCTGGCCTGTACTGCATGCGCCACCTCGCAGGCGCCGCGCACCGCGCCCGCAGCGCCGGAGCCGGCGACCGCCGTCCGCGACGAGGTCCTCGCCGAGACGGTGGCCTCCCAGGTGGTCCAGCGGGACGGGATGACCTGCGTGCAGGGGCTCGACTCCTACGGCAACGTCGTCGAGGAGCATTGCACCGTCGCCGACGCTGCGCCCTGACCTGCGCCGGGCGGCTCGGTCACACGAAGGCGTGGCCGATCCGGACCACGCTACCGAGGGGCGGGCGCGGCCTTCTTCTCCGGTTCGCCGAGCACGCCGAACGCATACCACCAGCCGGTCACGGGGGACCGGCGGTAGAGCACCGTGCGCACGGTGTCACGGAACTCGTAGCGGACCACGCCCTCGGTCCTGCCGAGCATCTCCTCGAATGCCCTGGTCACCGCGGGCTCGAGCTTCAATGGATCGAGCAGGATGAGCGCCGGATCCCAGTTGAGGGCGATGATCGGCGCCTTGTCGAAGGAGTAGAAGATCTCGCCGGAGCCGAGGCCCATCTCCTGCTTCAGCCGGGCGGAGAGCCGGTCCAGGTAGATCGAGCTGCCGAGCACGCCCACCACCCTGCCGTCCGCGCCGCGGATCGGCGAGGCGACGATGGCGGAGCTCTTGCCGGTGGCCTTGCTCACCACCAGGGCCCCCAGCACGGGCTTGCCCTGGAGGAGCGTCGGGAAATAGGGGCGGGAGGCGAGGTTGCCCGGCTCCTTCCCCCCGCCCACGGCCCGATAGCTGCCGTCGGGCCTGGCGAACCAGACGAGCGCGTCGACGTTCCGTTCGGCGAGCGTCTCCAGCAGGGGCCGGATCCGCTCCCAGGAGGCGCTCCGCGCTTCGGGCGTCTCGGCGAGCATCTGCAGCGCGTCGCCCATCTTGCGCAGGTGCCCATCGCCCAGCGCCTGGAGCGACGAGAGGGCGATCTCGCCGCGCACCAGGAACGGGCTGGCGTTCTGCGCGGCGGGCTGCCCGTCTTCCGCCGCCACGGGCAGCGGATTGCCAGCGAGGGCTGCAGCAGCGAGCAGCTGTAGACACCACCTGCGCCAATTGCCGTCGAGCATCGATCCCCCCGCGTGCGAGGCACCGAGCCTGTGCATCGCGGGGGAACCCGTGCAATCCCTCGGTCGGTCCGCTCAGGCGCGCAGCGCGCCGAGCACCTGCCGCTGGACCTTCGGGACGAAAGGCGGCGCCGCGCGCAGCCCGTCGAAGAGCAATGCGAAGGAGGCGAAGATCCGGTCGACGAGGGCCTTCGCCTGCGAGCGCATCGCCTCGTCGAGAGCGATCGCCTCGACCCGGGCGTGGACCTCCGCCTCGAAGACGGTGTGGGCGTCCTCGGCATCCTGGTGGTGGCGGCCGAAGTAGCGGAGGCGGGCGTTGCCGCCCTTGGCCTCGACGAGCGGGGTCACGTGGTCGAAGAAGAGCTCGCTGGTCGCTTCGAGGGCGAGGAGGAAGACGAGGCGGAGCTCGTCGGCAGGAAGCGCACCCGCCTCCTTCATCAGCGCGAGCGCCATCCGATCGGTCTCGCTCGCCTCGACCCCTGCTGCGGCGCTGCGGCCGTAGAGCTCGGCGACGTCCTCGAAGAACCAGGTGTCGTGGCCGCCTTCCTCTGCGGCGTGGCGCACGAGCATGGTCCGGAGCTCGGGGTCCTGGACGCCCTGCCCGTTGATCCGGAGCACGAGCTGGAAGGCGTGCACCCAGGTTCCGAGACGCGGCGCGAAGGCGAGCAGCTCTTCGAGCGTGCCCTCGGTGTGCAGCTCGGAGAAGAAGGGATGCCGCGCCAGCTTCGCCTGGCGCTCTTCGATGTACGAAATCACGGTGTGCATCAGGGTCGTGTCCTACGCGCGGGAAGTACATCCGTGCGCCCGGCGGACGCAGCGCGGGGCCCGCTGCCCCGGCGGCTTCTTACGGGCGATCGCCCGGCGCCGGCAGGGGCGAATTCCTGCACTACCGCACCCTTCGTGAAATCGCGCGGCGGATCCCCACCCTGCGGTAGCATCCGCCGCGCGAGAGGACGGACAGCCATGCCCGAACCACATCCACCAGCACCGCTCGTCCGGATCCACACGCCAGCGCTCCCCGAGGCCGCCTTCCGCCGCCTGCTGCGCGCGGTGCGCAGCGTGGGCGACGAGCGGCTGCGACAGACCTACCAGACCACCTTCTGGTTCGACCTGGCGACGGCGCCCACCAACGTGGTGGACGAGGCGGCCCTCGAGCTCCGGCGCTACATCCCGCGGAGCGAGCGGGTGGTCGGGGTGGAGTGGTGGCTGTCGCGGATGTCACCCAACGACGTCCGCGTGGACTTCCACCAGGACCGCGACGAGAAGCTCGCCCTCGCCGGCGGCCCCCTCGTCCACCCGCTGGTCTCGAGCGTGCTCTTTCTCAACCGGGTGAAGGGTGGCGCCCTCGCCGTCACCGCCGAGCCGCCCTGCGAGGCGAATCCCTCCCTAGCGCCGGCGATCCTCGACTTCGACCTGGTGGCGCCGCATCCGAACCGCTTCGCGGTCTTCGCCGGCGACCTCACCCACGGCGTGCTCGACGCAAAGAACGACATCCCGGCCGGCCGGCTGCCCGGCACGGCGCGGCGCCGGCTCACCATCGCGATCAACTGGTGGGACCACCGGCCCACCGGCGTTCCCACCTTCCCGGAGGCCGGGGTCTACCGCCCGCTCGCGGCGGGCCGCCGCCGCGGCGGAGATTCGTGAAGCCACCGCGGACGCCGTGAGCCGCTCAGCCCGGACGTTGCCGTTCCCGGTACCAGCGCACGAGCTCGTCGCAGGCGAGGTCCGCCTCCACCACCGCGATCCCGCCGAGAAGGCGGATCTCCTCGGCCTCCCGATCGGAGAAGACGCGCAGCACGACCGGCGGCCCGTGGACGAGGGCCAGGAGCCTGCGGCTGTCCGCCATCCGCCGCATCGTCGAAACGATCGCTGCAGCTGCGTGGGCGCCCGCCGCCTGGAGCGTCGCCCGGTCGGCTCCGTCGCCGCGGATCGCTGGGATCCCCCGCGCGTCGAGGGCCTCGACGATCGCCGGATCGTCCTCGACCACGACCAGCGGGATCCGCCGGTCCCGCAGATACTCGATGATTCTGCTGCCCGCCTCGCCGGCGCCGATGAGGAGCACGTGGCCGGCGCCGGTGGTGCGCGGCGACAGCCCCCGCTTGCGTAGCGGGAGCAGGCGCATGAGCCGCCAGACGATGCGGTCGGAGGAGAGCCAGGGGACGATCGACATCGTCACCACCACGACCAGCGCGACCACCGCCAGGAGCGAGGCCGGCGCGTCGCCGCGGTCGACTGCCACCAGGGCGACCACCAGCGCCATCTCGCCCGTATGGGCGAGGAGCGCCACGGCTTCGACCGCGCTGCGCACCGTCATCCCCGCCCGGCGGGCGATCGGATAGAGCAGGAGCGGCCGGAGCAGCAGCACCGTGGCGACGAGGACACCCTCGGCGAGGAGCTCCGCTGGCAGGGGCAGGCGGACCACGGCGCCGAGCAGCACGAAGAAGAGCATGGTGAAGAAGGTGGAGAAGGAGCCGACATAGGAGCGGATCATCCCGCCGACGGGAAAGCGCGAAAGCGACGCGCCAGCGAGCCAGGCGCCGAGGGCGAGGGGCAGCCCTGCGAGGAAACAGGCCCCGCCGAAGACGAAGAGAACGGCGAGCACGAGCAACAGCCGCTCCTCCTCCGTCCGGCTCTCGCGGACGAAGACGGCGGGGAGACCCCAGCGCGCCAGTCCCCACGCAGCGATCGCGAGCCCCGCCGCCAGCACGCCCGCCCGGAGCACCGCCGCCACCCCCTCGGCTGCGGAGACGACGACGGAGAGCGCGAGGACGACCGTGGCGTCCTGTGCGATGACGACGCCGGTGACGAAGCGCCCGATCGGTTCGAAGACGCGTTCCCGGCGCCGCAACACCTCGACCACCAGGAGCGTCGAGCTGCTGGTGAGCGCGAGGACGAGGTAGAGCGTGGTCTGCCCGTCGACCCCCAGGATCCCCTGCAGAAGGCCGGCGATCCCGGCGGTGACGGCGAGGAAGAGCGCGGCGACGGCGATCCCCTGCCATCGGAACGGGGCGATCTGCGTGCGGTCGATCTCGGCGCCGACCGCGAAGACGAGAAAGGTCGCGGCGAGGAGGAGGGCGCTGCGTACCAGCGCCGCCTCCACGGGAAGCGGCAGCCAATGGACGAGGACCCCCGCCACGATCGCGACAGGGTAGGCGGACGTCCGGCGCCACTGCGACACGCCGAGGGCCGCCGCCGCCGCGATGACCGCGATCGCGAGCGTCGTCACCGCCGCCCCGGCAGGAGGCGCTCGAGCTCCTCGATCAGGCGATCACCGGAGGCGATCCGCGACTCGATCACGCGGTCGGCCCCGACCTCCTCGAGTTGCGCCGCCATCCACCGGTCGAAGCCGTAGGCTGCGACGGGGATCCCGTGCGCCCGGCAGCGGTGGACGAAGAGCTTGTTGGTCGCCTCGATGCGCAGCGCCGAGATGGCGAGCCGGGCGTCGCGCAGGCCGGCCTCGGCGAGGGTAGCGGGATCGTCGACGTCGCCGACGAGGACGGTGCCCGGCAGGTCCGCCAACTTGCGCGGATCGCTGTCGAGGGCGAGCACCCGCGCGCCGCGTGCGTGCAGGGATCGGACGAGTCGCCGCCCGAGCTCGTTCATGCCCACCACCACCACGTGATCGCGCAGCCGGTCGACAACCGGCGCCTCGTCGCCCGTACCCCGCGCCCGGAAGATCCGGAGGAGGCCCGTCCGCGCGATCCGCTCGTAGAGCGGTCCGTTGTAGAGGATGAGGTAGGCGGAGAGCGCGATGGTCACGACGCCGACTGCGCCGACGAGGGAGAGGATCCGCGGGCCGACGAGACCGGTGCTGACGCCCATTGCGGCGAAGACGAAGGAGAACTCGCTGATCTGCGCCACGGTCACGCCGGTGAGGAACGAGGTGCGCTCGGAATAGCCGCTGCGTGCCACCAGCCAGATGAAGATCACCGGGTTGCCGACGAGTACGAAGAGCGAGAGGACCGCAGCCTCGACCCATTGCTCCTGCGCTGCCCCGAGTTCCATGCGGGCGCCGAGCGAGACGAAGAAGATCACGACGAAGAACGTCATCAGCGGATGGAGCCGGCGCCGCAGCTCGTGGGCGATCGGGTGTTGGGCGAGTGCGAGCCCGGCGACGAAGGCACCGATCTCCAGGGAGAGGCCGAGGGCGCCGGCGACGAGCACGTAGGCGAGGCACCACGCGAGGCTTCCCATCACGAGGGTACGGGGATCGGAAGCGGCGAAGCGGAGCAGCCGTGGGAAGAGGTACCGGGCGACGGTGATCGCGCCGCCGAGGAGCAGCGCCATGCCCCCCGTAGCCCGGGCGATCCCCAGCGCCACCTCCCCCGGCGCCAGCGCCGCGGGCTGCTGCAGTCCGCTCAGGATCGTGAGCGCGACGATGACGATCAGGTCCTGCACCAGGAAGATGCCGACGGCGATCTGTCCGTAGAGCGTCCCGATCTCGCCCTTCTGGTCGAGGAGCTTCACCACCACGACGGTGCTGCTGAAGGTGAGCGCGGCGCCGATGAAGAACGCCTCGATCCACTCGAAGCCGAGGAGGATCGAGAGCGCGAAGCCGCCGGCGGCGGTAAAGAGGACCTGGCCGACCCCGGCGACGACGGCGACGCGCCCTACCTGGCGAATCCGCTCGAGGCCGAGTTCGAGGCCGACGAGGAAGAGGAGGAGGACGATCCCCGTCTGCGCGACGGTCTCGAGCGCCGCCGCTTCCGGCTCGACGCGCGCCCAGCCGAAGAGCGGGCCGACGAGGAGGCCCGCCACCAGATAGGAGACGATGGAGGGCACCCGGGCGACGCGGAGGACGAACGTGGTGGCGGCGGCAGCGACGACGAAGATGCCGATCGTCTCGAGCAGGTCGGAGCCAACCTCTTCCATCGTCGGCGCACCGTCCGGGGCACAGGCTTGCACGTGCGGGAAAAGCCTACGGTCCGTCGGTGCAGGCGGGGTGGCAACGGAGGAGGCTCCCCCCGGATGCAGCGTGTTACCCGTGCGTCAGGCCATCGGCCACTCGCCGCCCGGGCGAAGCGGCTCCCGCGTCCGGATGCGCCGGCCCCTGGAGCCGCGGCAGCGCCACCCAGAACGTCGATCCGTGCCCCGGCTCGCTCTCCAGCCAGATGCGCCCGCCGTGGCGCTCGACGATGTCCCGCGAAATGTAGAGCCCGAGCCCGAGTCCGCCGTACGAGAAGGGCGAGACGTTGCGGGCGCGGAAGAAGCGGTCGAAGAGCCGCGCCTGCTGATCGCGCGGAATGCCGATGCCCTGATCGGTGACGGAGAGGACCACCTCCTCGTCGCTCTCCTCGAGGTGGACCTGCACCAGGCCGCCCTGCGGGCTGTATTTGATCGCGTTGTCGAGAAGGTTGGTGATCACCTGCTCCAGCCGCGACCGATCGCCCTGGATCCAGACGCCGTGCGGCGGTGCCTCGACGCAGATGTCGTGCCTGCCGCTGGTGGCGGAGGCGATCCCGACGGCGTTCTCCAGCAGCTCGGAGAGGGACATCGGTTCGAGGTGGAGCGCGAGACGGTTGGCCTCGACCCGCGAGGTGTCGAGCAGGTCGTTGATGAGGGTCGTCAACCTGCCGAGGGAGGCCCGGGTACGCTGGAGGTCCGCGATCTCCACCGGCTGCCCTGCGGCGACCTTGCGCTCGAGCATCTGCAGCCGGGTGGCGAGGGGGGTGAGCGGCGTCTTCAGCTCGTGCGAGGCGATGGAGAGGAAGTCGTCGCGGAGACGAACCGATTCCTTCATCTCCGCATAGAGCCGCGCCCGCTCCTCCTCCGCCGCCTTGCGCGCGGTGATGTCGAAGCTCATCCCGACCCACTCCCGCACGCTGCCGTCCGGATTGAAAACCGGCACGCCGCGGGACTCCACGTGGCGGTAGACGCCGTCGCGCCGGCGGAGGCGGTGCTCGAAGGTATAGGGCGCGGCGCGGGCGACCGCGTCGCGCCAGGCGCGCTGGAGCCTCGCGCGATCCTCGGGGTGGATGGCCACCATCCAACCCCAGCCCAGCGCCTGCTCCAGCGATTGGCCGGTGAAGGAGAGCCAGGAGGTGGTGGCGGTGATGGCGGCGCCGTCGGGCCCGTTTACCCAGACCACCTCGGCGCTGGCCTGTGCGAGGGAGCGGAAGCGCTCCTCGCTGGCGGCGAGGGCCTCCTCCTCGCGTTTGCGGGCGGTGATGTCCACCACCACGATGCCCACGCCCAGCGGCGGGCCGCCGGCGACCTGCACCGGGTAGAAGGAACAGAGGAAGTGGCCCCGCCCCGCCGGTGCGGCGACCGAGAGCTCCTGGTCGGTGACCGGGTGGCCGGTCTGCAGCGCCTGCCGGAGGAGCGGCGCGAAGCGCTCGTGCAGGCCGGGCATCGCCGCTGCGAGTGTCTCGCCCCGGGGCGCGCTGCCCTCGAGCGCGCCGAGGCAGGCGAGGGTCTCGTTTGCCTGTACCAGCCGCAGCTCCGGATCGACGAAGCCGAGCCCGACCGGCGCGGTGCGCAGCAGCGTGTCGAGCAGCGCCACCGACTCCTCCAGGCGGCGGAGGTGTTCGGCGCGCTCGGCGCGGAGGCGCTCGGTCTCCAGCACCGACGCGACGCGATCGGCGACTGCGGCGCCGAGATCGATCACCTCGGGGTCGAGGGGGCGGGTGGACGCCAGCACGAGGAGACCGAGGTGGCCGCTGCCCCCGCGGAGGGCGAGGCTGCGCCGGGTCGGGGTGGGAGTCGCTTCGGTCGGCTCGAGCGCCGGGCGCACCCGGGCATCGACAGCGGCGCGAGCGAGCGTCTCGTAGCGTCCGTCGACCAGGCGGAAGACCGCCGCTCCCGGCGCCAGGTGCTCGGTGAGGCAGCCAGCCAGGCGGGCGAGCCGATCGGAGAGGGACCGCTTCTCGGCGAGGGCCGTGGCGGCCTCGAGCAGCACCGTGCTGCTTCGGGCTGCCCGCCGGCGCTCCTCGCCGATCGCGGCGAGGACGAGAGCGGTGAAGCTGGCGAGGACCATGAAGCCCTGCACGGCGAGGAGCTGGTTCTGCAGGGTCGCGATCGGCGCGAACGGGCCGCCACCGAGGAGGGTCTGGAAGAGCGCCACGCCGCCGAATGCCGCTGCGGCGGTGGCAGCGCCGCTGGGCCCCCTGCGCAGGCCCGCCCAGCTGAGCAGCGGGAAGGTGGTGAAGGCGAGGAGGATCACGCGCAGCGTCGGATCGGGCAGATCGAAGACCAGGGCGAAGAGCGCGGTGAGCGCTGCCACGGTGCCGATGGTGGCGAGCGCCTCCCGCCAGGTGGGACGGGCCCAGGGCGGACCGCTCCAGGTGAGGATGAGCGGCGCCATCAGGAACGTCCCGAGGCCGTCGATGAGGAGCCAGGTGGCCAGGAGCTGCAGGTAGCTGACGTCCGCGAGCCAGGGACTCGAAAGGGCTGCCCAGAGCCCGCCCAGCAAGGGGCCGACGAAGGCGCCGCCGGCTGCGAGGACGAGGACGTCGCGCAGCCGTGCCAGGGTCGTCGAGGGTCCGGCGAAACGGACGAGGATCGAGGCGGCGACGCTGACCTCGATCACCTCGGCGCTCGCCCAGAAGAGGATGGCGACGAATGGCGTCTCCTTGATCAGCTCGACGGCGAACGAGGAGGCGAAGACGAGCGGCAGGAGATGGAGCCACCGCCGCCTCGCGCTCCGCACGAGGACGGCGATGGAGATCCCGTTCGGCAGCCAGAAGGCCGGTGCGCCGACCGGGGGGAAGACGACCAGCCAGCTGAGCAAGCCCGTGGCGACGAGCACACCGAAGAAGGCGGCGTCCCAGGCCCACGTGGTCGCGATGCGCCTCGGCGCAGACATCCGCCCCCTCGGGTCGACACGCCCTTAAGTGGCAACGCCGCAGGGAATTGGCCAGCAGCGGGGCGGCGGCACGCCGGAGCTACCGTCCGAATCGCTCCCGGATCCAGGCGGCGGTGGCGGCGATGGCCTCGCCGCGTGGCGTGGGCTCCACGCCGAAGGCGCTGCGGAAGCGGCTGTCGTCGAGGACGAAGGGCCCCTCCCATTGGTAGGTCATCTCCTTCGCTTCCCGGATCATCGGGCTGAAGAGCCCGGCCACGAGCCACATCCACCCGGGCAGCGTGCCCACCTTCGCATCGACGCCGAGGGCGCGACCCACCGCCTCCACCAGCGCCCGGGTCGTCCCCTGGAAGGCCACCGGCAGGTGCCAGATCGGCTCGTCCACCCGCACGGAGGTGCCGAGGGTGAAGAGACCTGCCGCCACGTCGGGCGCGTAGCTGTAGCTGTGGGGCGCGTCGGGATCGCCGCCGACGTCCACCCGCTTCCCGGCGACGAGGCGCTTCAGGTTGGTGGGGTGCAGCACCGCGCTGCCGGTGACGCCGGGGCCGAAGAAGTCCGAGGCGCGGCCGATGGCAAGCTCGAGCCCCCGCTCCCGGGAGGCGAGCAGGTCGAGTTCGAGCCGGGCCCGGAGCTCGCCCTTCTTCGAGCGGGGAGCGAGCGGCGTCGCCTCGGTCATCGGCGCGTCGGGACGCCCGAGCATGTAGAGGTTGTCGAGGACCACGAGCCGGGCGGCGCTGGCCAGCGCCGCCTGGCGCAGGCTCTGTCCGATGCGCGGGAGGAGCTCGAACCACTGCGGGTAGGGCACGTTGATGCAATGGTAGGCGGCGGTGGCGCCCCGAACGGCGTCCCGGGTGAAGGCTTCGTCGCTCGCGTCGCCTGCGAGGTGCTCGATTCCCGGCGGCAGCTTCGGGCGGTGGCGCGAGACGACGCGGACCTGGTGGCCGCTGGCGGCGAGGCGACTGGCGAGGAGCGGGCCGATCTGCCCGTAGCCGAAGACGACGTGGAGGCTCATGGGCTGAGCATGCCTCCCCCTCCCCTGCAGCGCAGCAGGAGGATCAGGCCTCGACGGGTGGGATCGGTTGGCGTGCGGTCAACGTGGAGCCCACCGACGCAGCGCTGACGCAGGCCACCGCGAGCCATTGGAGCGCCCCGAGCGTCTCGTGGAGGAAGAAGAGGCCCACGAGCGTCGCCACCGCGGGCTCGAGGCTCATCAGGATGCCGAAGGTGCGGCTCGGCAGCGCCCGCAGGCCGACCATCTCGAGGGTGTAGGGGAGCGCGCTGGAGAGCGCCGCCACGGCGAGGGCGATGCCGAGGATCCGCGGGGTGAGGCCCACGTTGCCGATCGCCGGGAGGGCGAAGGGGAGCACGGTGAGCGCGGCGACGCTCATCCCCAGGGCGACGCCCTGGCCGTCGTGGGGCAGGACGCCGGAGAGCCTGCCGCCGAGGAAGATGTAGGCGCCCCAGCAGGCGCCGGCGAAGAGCGCGAGCCCCATGCCGACGCCGTCGAGGGCTGCTGCGCCGCCGCTCCACGGGGCGAGGAGCACGATGCCGACAGCTGCGAACAGGGCCCAGAGGAAGTCCGCTGCGCGCCGCGAGCCGAGGACCGCGACGCCGAGGGGGCCGACGAATTCGAGGGTGACGGCGAGGCCGAGCGGGATCCGATCGAGGGCGAAGTAGAAGGCGAGGTTCATCCCGCCCACGGTGATGCCGTAGGGGAAGACCGCGCGCCACTGCTGCCGGGAGAGGCGAAGAAGCGGCGGCCGGAAGATCGCGAGGAGCAGGAGCGCGGCGAAGGCGGCGCGCAACCCGGTGGTGCCCGCCGGGCCGAGCGCCGGGAAGAGCTCCTTGGCCAGGGCGGCGCCCGCCTGGATGCTGGTGATGGCGACGAGCAGCGCCGGCACCGGCGGGATCGGATTCGATTTCGGCAATGCAGAGGACAGGGCGAAGAGCTCCCGGGCGGCGAAGTGCCCCCTGCATAACGGGAGAGCGGCTCTGCTGCCAACTGCCAGTTCGATTGCGGCGTCGCGCTCCCGCTCCTTAGGGTATGGGGCTGGCCCAGCCCAGAACCAGGAGATCGCGATGGAGAAGCTGAAGCTCAGCGACGAAGCGTGGCGTGCGCGCCTCACTCCCGAGCAATACGACGTGCTGCGCCGCCACGGCACGGAGCGGCCGGGGAGCGGCTGCTTCCTCGGGACGAAGGAGCCCGGCACCTACGTCTGCGCCGCCTGTCACAACCCGCTCTTCCAGGCGGGCACCAAGTTCGAGTCGGGGACGGGCTGGCCTTCCTTCACCCAGCCGATCGGCGAGGATGCAGTCGTGCACGTGCAGGACGACTCCTACGGCATGCGCCGGACCGAGGTGCGCTGCGCGCGCTGCGACGGGCACCTCGGCCACGTCTTCCCCGACGGGCCGCCGCCCGCCGGCCTGCGCTACTGCATGAACTCGGTGGCGATGGAGCACGTGCCCGAGGGGCAGCCGATCGAGCTCGTCACCGGTTGAGCGCCAGGACCAGCTTGCCGCGCACGTGCCCGTCCTCGAGGCGGGCGTGGGCGCTGCGTGCGGTATGGGCCGCGAGCGGGCCCACCACCTCGACGAGCGGCGGCGGCAGCGCGCCGGATTCGTAGAGGGAGGCGAGCCTGGCGAGACGCTCGCCGTAGGCCGGCAGGCGTGCCGGAGACCCCAGGTGGGCGGCGGCGCCGAGCTGCACGAAGTGGAACGAGGCCGAGCGGGTGACGAGCGGGCTCGTCGTCTCGTCCCAGAGGTCGAGCGGAAATTCTGCGGGCTCCTCGACGATGGAGACGACGCTGCCGTCGGCGGCGACCGCATCGAAGCAGAGCCGCTTCATCGCCCCGCCGACGAAGTCGAAGGCGGCGGCGACGCCGTAGCCGCCGGTGCGCTCGTGCACCTCGGCGGCGAGGTCCTTCGTCCGGTCGTAGCGCAGCACCTCGTGCGGATCGACACCGAGGTCGCGCAGGTGGGCGGCGCTCGCATCGCTGCCAGCGGTGACGAGGAGGGGCGCTGCGCCGAGGTGCCGCAGCAGCGGAACGGCGGTGCTCCCGACGCCCCCCGCCCCACCGGCGACGAGCACGGCGTCGCCCGCCCGCACCTGCGCCCGCTCGACGACGGCGACCCAGGCGGTCATGCCGGCGATCGGGATCGCGGCGGCCTGCGCGAAGGAGAGCGCGGCGGGCTTGCTGGCGACGAGGGCGGCGGGGACGCAGACCGCCTCCGCGTAGGCGCCGTTGCTCGAGCCGGCGCCGGCCCAGGCGAAGACCTCGTCGCCGGGGCGAAAGGCCTGGACGCCCTCCCCCACCGCGTCCACCACGCCGGCGAGCTCGCGTCCGAGGACCACGGGGAGCTGCGGGCTGATCAGGCCCTGCCGCCATTTGTAGTCGACCGGGTTGAAGCCCGCCGCCCGCATCCGGATGCGCACGGCGCCGGGCCCCGGCTCCGGGAGCGGACGCTCGGCGTCCTCCAGCACCTCCGCGCCACCGAACGCCCGAATCTCCACCACGCGCATGCGGCGCCTCCCTCTTCGTGCCCCTGCCGCGTCAGCTCACCTGCAGGCCGCGGATGGTAGCCGCGATCGCCGCGCGCCGCTCGTCGGAGAGCGGCAGCCGTTCGAGGCGCTCGAAGCGGGCCCGGACCTCCCGCCAGATTCGCCAGCGCTCCGCAGGCTCCAGCAGCCCGGCGAACGGCGTCGACTGCCGGAGGGCGCGCGCCTCCTCGCCCCCGTCCACCAGGAAGGCGAGCAGCTCGGGCAGCGGCCGTTCGAGGAGGCGGCGCCACGCCTGCGCGTAGGGGAGGCTGCGCCCGCCCGCAGCGATCGTGGCGTCGAGCCGCGCGCGCACGCCCTCGAGCAGGCTCGGATCCCGCTCGATCCGGGCGGCGACGGCCCGGTGGTAGGCGATGCTTCTCTCTTCTGCGAGATCGTGGAGCGACATGGCTCGAGTCCCCGGGGCTCCCTCGGACTATATGCCTCTCCCGGCAGCGGAATTGCCCTGGCGGCGAAGAAAAGGGATACCTCGAAGGTTCGGGTACCATTGGCCACATCCGGCCAGCCCTACTCCTCTCTGCAAGGCAGGCCCATTGTCCTTCATCGACCGTGTCCTCGAGGCGCCCACCTACGGCTGGGAGCGTGACGGCAAGCTCAGCGCTCCCCCGGTTCGCGAGCTTCTCCGCCACACGCTCGCCCGCCTGAACGTCTTCCGCGATCGGCGCAATTGGGTCGCCTTCAGCAGCTGGTTCTGGAGCCTCGCGTTCGCGCCCTTCCTCCTCGTCTTCCTGACGAAATACTTCAGCTTGCCGCTGCTCGCGGTGGGGCTCGTCTACGCGATGGTGGTGGTGGGGAGCCACGGCACGATCTGGTTCCATCGCTACTCGACGCACCGGGCCTACCAGTTCCGGCATCCGCTGGTGCGCTTCGCCGTCGAGAACCTGGTGCCGAAGGTGATCATCAACGAGCTCTACACGATCTCGCACCACGTGCATCACGCGCGGAGCGAGCAGCCCGGCGACCCGTACAACGCCCAGGGCGGCTTCTTCTACTGCTTCCTCGCCGACGTGAACCACCAGCCGATCGCCCGCGACCTGAGCCGGCAGGACTACGGCAAGCTCCAGCGGCTGATGAGCCACACCGGCGTCCGCACCAACAGCTACGAGCGCTACCTGCGCTGGGGGAGCCTCGCCCGGCCGCTGCGCACCACGCTGGGCTTCGCGGCGAGCTGGGCCTTCTGGTACGGCACCTTCTTCCTCATCGGCGGCCATGCGCTGGCCACCGCGCTCTTCGGCTGCACCTTCCTCTGGGCGGTCGGGATCCGGACCTTCAACTACGACGGCCACGGCAAGGGCAAGGACAAGCGCAAGGTAGGTTACGACCTCCACACCGGCGATCGCTCGATCAACCAGGTGTGGCCGGGCCTGGTCGCAGGCGAGTGGCACAACAACCACCACCTCTTCCCGCGCAGCGCCCGCACCGGCTTCCTGCCCTCGCAGCCCGACGGCGCATGGTTCTTCATCCGCGGGCTGGAGAAGCTCGGACTCGTGCACCGGGTGATCGACGACAGGGAGCGCTTCCTCGCGCTCCACCGCGCGCACCACGCGCGCCTCGTCGAGGCGCCGGCGGCCTGACCGCGACCACAGCGACGAAAAGACCGAAGCGCCCCTCGAGCCCACGTGGCCCGAGGGGCGTTTTCGTTGGGTCTCGCGTCGCTCGTTGACCCTGCCGCGCAGCCACGGCTACGGTGCCGCCGGTGAAAAGAAGCCATACGATCGGCCTCGCCCTGCTCGCGCTCTTCCTCGGCCTGCGGCTCGCGCACCTGGAGGCGGATCCCCCCACCCACTATCCCACCGGTCGCTTCGCGCAGGAGCTCTACGTCGAGGGCCCTGCCAAGGCCCACGAGGCCCGACGCTTCGGCCTCTTCGGCACCTTCGAGACCAGGACCGCGGACAACTACCGCATCTGGAGCACGCAGAGCCCCGCCTACGTCCTCCCGCTCTCGGGCTTCTTCCGGCTCTTCGGCGCAGGGTACGTGCAGCTGCGGATCTTCTGTGCCCTCGCCGCCAGCCTGGGCTTCGCGGTCTTCCTGCTCCTCGCCAGGCAGCACGGGAACCCGCTGGTCGCGCCGATCGCCGGTCTGCTCTTCGCCTGCAGCTTCTTCGACGTCCAGCTCACCCGCAGCGGCCTGCTCGAGCCCTATCTCGACGGGCTGCTCGCGCTCTCGTTCCTCACGGGGCTGCTCGCGCTGCGCAACCTGCGCTGGCTCGCCGCGAGCCACGCCGCCTTCGCCGCCGCGCTCCTCACCAAGCAGACGGCGCTCTTCGCCCTGCCGCCGCTGCTCGCCCTCGGCGTCGCCGCCCACCTTCGGGCGCGGCGGCGCGGCGCTTCGCCCGGCCAGCATCTGGCCGTGCTGGGAGCGGGCCTGGGCCTGGCGGCGGCGTTGCTGCTCTACGTCCGCAGCCCCGCCTATTGGGAGACGGTGCGGTGGAACTTCGGCCACATGATCGTCGGGGTCGAGCAGCACCGGCAGCTCTCGCTCGGCGCGGTGAAGCTCCTCGCCCTCCTCGATCGCATCGCCACGCCGGAGCGCTGGGTCGAGGGCGCCCTCTACATCGCCCCGCTCCTGCCGCTCGCCCTCGTGCCGATGGGCCGCGCGATCCAGGCCCTGGTGCGGCGCCGGCCCGTCGAGATGCTCGATCTCGTCGCTGGCGGCTGGCTCCTGTGTGCCCTGGTGGCGCTGCAGCTCACCGAGCACGTGCGCCCGCGCTTCTCCCTCGTCCTCCTGCCACCTGCAGCGCTGCTCGCGGCGAGCGCCCTCGCCTGGCTCGCGACGCTGCGCGCCCACCCGCTTCTCCGCGCTGCACCGCTCGCGCTCGCCGCCGTGGTGGCGCTGGCGACCGACCTGCGCTGGCAGGCGCGGTGGTGGAGCACGCCGACCTACCAGCTCCGCGACGCCGGCGCGCAGCTCGGCGAGCTGCTGGGGCGGGACGACGTGGTGGTCGGGGCCTGGGCGCCGGTCCTCGGCTTCGACACGGCGGCCGACACCTTCTACGTGAAGGGTCCCTTCAACACCTCCCGGGCGGCATTCACGGCGCTGGGCGTCACCCACCTCCTCCTCCGGCAGCGCGACCACACCGGCGCGCGGGTGAAGCGGCTCGCGCCGGCTGCGTGGAGCGGGCGGAAGCGCGAGCTGGAGCTGCCCGTCCTCGACGAACGAATCACCCTCTTCCGCTTGCCCCGGCAGCAGCTTTCGGGCGATCCCCCGCAGTCCCGGGGTGCGGCACGCTCATCCCCGGGGGATTCGGAGTCGAAGTGATTAGCGAGTTGGAAGAGCTGGTCGGGTTCCTCGACCTGGAGCGCATCGACGAGGACATCTTCCGCGGGCAGCCGCACGATCCGGGCTGGGGCCAGCTCTTCGGCGGCCACGTCTTCGCGCAGGCGCTCCGGGCGGCGCAGGGAACCGTAGCGCCGGAGCGGCTCGTCCACTCGGTGCACGGCTACTTCCTGCTCCTCGGCGACATCTCGCTGCCGCTCGTCTACCAGGTCTTCCGCACCAGGGACGGCGGCACCTTCTCGACCCGCAGCGTGGTGGCGCGGCAGCGGGGCCGGACGATCTTCCAGCTCTCCGCCTCCTTCCAGGTGGAGGAAGGCGGGTTCGTGCACCAGGACGAGATGCCGCAGGCGCCGCCGCCCGACTCGTTGCCGACGGAGGAGGAGGCGCTGACGCCCTTCGCCTCGAGCCTGCCGAAGGGCCTGCGCGAGCGGCTCCTCGCCCCGCGGGCCTTCGAGCTCCGACCGGTGCAGCCCACCAGCGATCCCCTCGCCCCTGCGATCCGCCCGCCCGTCCGCGACGTGTGGATCCGAGGCCGCGGCAAGCTGCGCGACGATCCCTCGATCCACGCGGCGCTGGTGGCCTACGTCTCCGACTACTTCTTCCTCGGCACTGCGATGCAGCCCCACGGCGTCACCTGGCTCGACCGCAGGATGCAGGTGGCGAGCCTCGACCACAGCATCTGGTTCCACGACCGGGCCCGCGCCGACGAGTGGCTGCTCCACAGCATGGAGAGCCCGCGGGCGGCGCACGGCCGCGGGCTCGTCCGAGGCCAGATCTTCAGCGCCGACGGGCGGCTGGTGGCATCGACGGCGCAGGAAGGGCTCATCCGGCGGCGTTCCTGACCGCGACCGTACCGGTGGCGAGACCGGTGGCGAGGCGCGCATCCGCGGAGGCGCGACCGCCGCCCCAGATGGCGAGCGGGATCGCCAGCGCCAGGGCGAGGAGGTGGAATTCGAACCCCTCGCCCTTCTGGTTGCCGAACCAGTTCATGAAGAAGCCGTAGGGCAGGTGGGTGGTCAGGGCCGCCCCCGCCATCACCGCGGCGATGCCCGCTGCCGCGAGCCGCGAGAAGAGCCCCGCTGCGAGCAGGACGGCCCCGACCGATTCGAAGAGGATCACGAGGGCTGCCACCGGGGTCGGCAGGCCCACCGTCCCGGTGAAGAAATCCATGGTGCCGGTGAAGCCGTAACCACCGAACCAGCCGAGCAGCTTCTGGGCCCCGTGGGGCAGGATCACCAGCGCCAGCACGAGGCGCTGCACGAGCAGCGCGGTGTTGCGCGCGTCGGTACGTAGCAAGCTTTCCATGACGTCGTCCTCCGGAGCCGTGCATCGGCTCGCAGGGGAAGCATGGTGGGATTCGTGCCGCTTGATTAGACGCCCGGCCTCGAAAAGACTGTTGCGCGAACGCAACGATATCGACGGGAGCAGACATGGGCCGCGGTTCCCTCGGCTTCGACGACATCGGCTCGATGGTCCTCTTCGCCCACGTGGTGCGGAGCCGCTCCTTCACCGAGGCGGCCCGCCGCGAAGGCGTGACCAAGTCGTCGGTGAGCCGGCGCATCGCGCAGCTCGAGGAGACGCTCGGCGTGAAGTTGCTGCGCCGCACCACCCGCAAGCTCGATCTCACCGAGGAGGGGATGCACTTCTACGAGCATTGCGCCCTCGTCCTCGACCAGGTCGACGCCGCAGCCGAATCGGTGGTCGGCGCCAGCGAGGAGCTCAAGGGGCCGATTCGCATCAGCGCCCCGGTGACCCTCTCCCAGCTGCATCTCGGCAGGGCCATCGCCGGATTCCTGATCGAGCATCCCGCGATCGAGGTGCACCTCACCGCGGACGATCGCCTCGTCGACGTGGTGGAGGGGGGCTTCGACGTCGTCGTCCGGATCGGACGCCTCGCCGCCTCGAGCCTCGTGGCCCGGCGTCTGGCAGCGGACCGCCTCGTCGTCTGCGGCGCCCCCTCCTATTTCGAGCGCAACGGCGTGCCGGAGACGCCGGGCGATCTGCTCCACCACAACTGCCTGCACTACGCCAACGTGCCGCTCTCGGGGGAGTGGCGTTTCCGCGGGGAATCGGGCCCGGAGGTCGTGCCGGTTCGCGGGACCCTCACGTCCAGCGACGGCACGGTGCTGCGGGAGGCGGCCATCGCGGGGCTGGGCCTCGTGGTGGTGCCGCGCTTCATGGTGGCCGCCGAGCTGGAGGCGGGGAGCCTGGTGCAGGTCCTTTCCCGGTGGCGCCGCGGCGCGATCGGCGTCTTCGCCGTGACCGCACCCGGGCGCCAGCTGCCGCAGCGCACCCGCGCGCTGCTCGAGGCCCTGGCGCGCCACTTTGCCGCTGCCCCGGCCTTCACCCCTGCCTGACCGATCAGGCGGGCATGCGCCCTCTCCGCCCCGCGGTCCGGGAGCGTGCCGTCCGCGGGCAGCCCAGGCCCTCCCCCACTGGCGGCGACCGGATCGGGTGGCGAACCTTCTGGAACAGCACCCGGAGGTACGAATGGACGCGATCAAGCTTCTGAAGCAGCAGCACCGCGAGGTCGAGGGCCTCTTCGAGAAGATCGAGGACGCGGAGGGCGACGAGAAGAGCCAGCTCTTCGCGCAGCTCGCCGACTCCTTCCTCGTCCACTGCCACATCGAGGAGGAGCTCTTCTACCCGGCGGTCTTCGAGGACCGGACCGAGGACGATCTCCGCGAGGCGGTGGAGGAGCATCTGCAGGCCAAGCGGATCATCGCCGACATGCTCGACATGGACGCGTCGGACGAGCAGTGGACCGCGAAATGTGCCGTACTCAAGGAGGACATCCAGCACCACGTGAAGGAGGAGGAGGAGGAGCTCTTCCCGCAGGTGGAGAAGGACTTCAGCAAGACCCGCCTCGACACGCTCGGCCGCGACATGAACAAGCGCGCCGACGAGCTGAAGAAGGAAGGGGAGCCGCGCCAGCTCGTCTACGACGAGACCGAGAGCGCCGTGCTGCCTTCTTAAGGCGAAGCGCCGCCGGCAGCGCCCTGCTGCCGGCGCACTGCGCCAGCCCGGAGCAGCAGCGAGGCGAGCGCGGCGGCGGTGAGCAGCGCCTGGGCGAAGACGATCAGCGCGAGCATGGCCAGGGAGATCGCGAGCGCCGCCTCGAAGGAGACGGCGCCGCCCAGGGCCCAGGCCATCACCGCCTGGTGGGTGCCGAGGCCCGCCGGCGCCGTCGGCAGCGCGACGCCGAGGGCCACCCACCCAGCTGCTGCTGCAGCGGCGCCGGGCTCGACCGCCGCGCCGAACGCCCGAGCCAGGGCGAAGATTGCGACCGCATCGCCGAACCAGGCCACCACGCTGAGGAGCGCCACGCGTGCGAGGGCTGCGGGCCGCTGCGCGAGCACGGTTCGAGCGAGCCGCAGCACGAGCGCGGCGAGCTTCTGCAGGCGTAGGCGCCCTTCGAGCTGGAGCGCGCCCAGGCGCTCCGCCCCGCGCGCCACCGCTGCGCCCACCGCCACGCCGCAGGCGAGGCCGGCTGCAGGCAGGTAGCTGCCCGCTGCTGCGGCGCCGAGGGCGACGAGGAGGAGGATCCCGAGGAGGTCACCGGCACGCTCGATCAGGGTGAGGCCGACCAGCCGCGGCAGGCCCGCGCCTGCGTCGAGGCGACGCTGCAGCGCGAGACGCACGCCCTCCCCAAGGCGGAAGGGCAGGAGCGTCACCGCCAGCAGGCCGACCGGCCCGGCGACGAGCGCGGCGCCGGGCGCCGAGCCCGCGCCGGCGCAGAGCGAGCTCCAGCGCAGCACGCGGAGCGCATGGCCGGTGAGGAGCGTCGCCGCGGCGACCGCGAGCCAGGTCCGCTCTCCGCCACGGAAGGCCGCCGCCAACGCGTGGGGGTCGGCCCTGGTCCACGCCCACCAGGCCAGCACCGCTGCGAGCAGGAGCCCTGCAGCGTCGAGGGCGGTGCGCAGCGGCGAGCGCCTCCCGCTCGCAGGCCTCTTGCCTTCCGGAACGCTCACTTCGCGTCCGGCCGTGCTTCGGAGGCGGTGGCCGTGCCGCGGAATTCGTTGGGCGGCGCCTGCTGGACCAGCGCGTCGAGGCGGCTCGTCCGGTGCTCCGCGATCACGTAGAGCGGCCGATCCTTGATCTGCTCGTAGATGCGGCCGACGTAGGCGCCGATGATCCCCAGGGCGAGGAGCTGCGCCGAGCCGAGCAGCGCGACGAGGACGAAGAGCGAGGCCCAACCCTGGATCGTGGCGCCGCTGAAGAGCTTCTCGTAGACCGCCCACGCCGCATAGAGGAAGGCGATGCCCGCCGCGGCGATGCCCGCCGTCGTCGCGAGGCGGAGGGGCGCGGTCGAGAACGAGGTGAGGGCGTCCGCTGCGAACTTCACCATCCTGGCGAGGGGATATTTGGTCTCGCCTGCTGCACGCGCCTGGCGCACGTAGGGGACGGCGATCTGCCGGAAGCCGACCCAGGAGACGAGGCCGCGGATGAAACGGTGCTTCTCCGGCAGCTGGCGGAGCACGTCGGCGACGCGGCGGCTGACGATGCGGAAGTCGCCGGTGTCGGCGGGGATGTCCACCGCGGTGAGCTTGCGGATCGTGCGGTAGAAGAGCGCCGCGGTGACCTTCTTGAAGATCGACTCGCCGAGGCGCTTCTCCCGGAGCCCGTAGGCGACGTCGTAGCCCTCGCGCCAGCGCGCCACGAATTGCTCGATCAGCTCCGGCGGGTCCTGGAGGTCGGCGTCGATGAAGACGATGGCGTCGCCGCGGGCCTTGTCCAGACCTGCGCTCACGGCGAGCTGGTGGCCGAAGTTCCGCGACAGGGAGATGGCGACGACGTGCGGGTCGCGGGCCTGGAGCTCCTCGAGGATCGACCAGGAGCGATCGCGGCTTCCGTCGTTCACGTAGACGATCTCCCAGTCCAGCCCGAGCCGGGAGAGCGTCGCGGTGAGACGCTCGTGCAGGAGCGGGAGGACCTCCTCCTCGTTGAAGACCGGGACGATTACGGAGCAGAGATCCGTCGGGGCCATGACCGCTCGATTCGGTAGAGCCTCCAGCTGCCACTCGCCTTCACGAGGCGGGCACGGAGGCGGTTCTTCTTGAGGAGGCTGGGTTCCTTCGCGCTGCGCACCAGCAGGTAGTCGAAGCCGCCGTCGCGGTTCCAGTCGAAGCGCCCGGGGGACCACTCGAGCCCCGGGGTGATGTCGGGCTGCTTGCCGTGGCGGAAGCGGAGGAGCTGCGGGAAGAACTGGGCGAAGGAGAAGCCGATCTCCCCGCCCTTCCGCGCCTGGTAATAAGCGGGAAAGTGGAGGAAGGGCCGCCCGCCGAAGTGGCGGCTGCCCTGATCGTAGGTGAGGCCGAGCAATCGCTTGTCCGGCTCGGCGGCCGCGAGGACCTCGTTCAGACCCCGGGCCTCCGCGTCGAAGCCGAGGAAGCGCTGGGTCGTCACCGTGCTCCACGCGCCGATCCCGAGGACGATGGCGCCGAGCGCGATCCCCCTGCCGAGGCGGGAGCGCGGCAGCGCCAGCATCGGGACCAGCACGAGGGCCACGATCACGCCGAAGCGGGGCGCGAGGAAGAAGGTGTTCATCGCATGCGAGGGGATGAACGCGTAGAGGAGCAGCGCCACCGCCGGTGCGACGAGCAGCCCGGGCCGCCTGCGCACCAGGGCGAAGACGATCGAGACCAGCCCCCAGGCGAGGAGCAGCAGCCCCAGCAGCTGCGCTTTGCGATCGCCCTCGAGCCCGAACATCAGCGACGGCAGGTCGAGGAAGCGCTGCAGCCCCAGCTCCCAGCCGGTGCTGGAGTGGCGGGCGGCGCCGTGGGAGGCGCGGACCGCGAAGATCCACGGCGGGACGAAGAGCGCGCCGGTGGCAGCTGGGAGGAGGCGCACGACCGTGGCCGAGATCCGGCGGAGGAGCAGCGCGCGGCCAAAGAGGAGCACGCCGCACGCGGCGAGGATCAGCACGTGGGCGAAGAAGAGGAAGACCGAGAAGAGCGCGAGGCCGATGGTGGTGCGTCGCGTGGGCCGCTGCAGATGCGTCTCGCCGAGGGCGAGGAAGAAGAGCGCCACCGGCAGGGCGACGGTGTAATTGAAGAAGCCCCACTGGAACGAGAAGCCGTACGCCGCCGGAAAGGCGAGGAGCGCCACCTCGTGGGGGCGGCGCAGCGCCTTGAGCCAGGCGAGCATGCCGAGCGGCAGGGCCAGCACGTAGCCGGAGAGCACGATGCGGATCGCCGTCTCGATCTCGGTGAAGAAGGCGAAGAGGCGGACGAGCGAGTAGCCGAAGAGATAGGGCGTGAACCAGTTGAGCTTGTAGAGGTCGCGGCCGAGCCCCGCGTCCCACCGCTGCCACAGCTTGATCTGCGCGGCGTGCTGGGGAAGGTCGGTGGCCGGCAGGAAGTCGACGAGCCAGAGCGGCAGAAGCGTGGCGACGGAGCAGGCCGCGAAGCAGAGCCAGAAGATCCGGTTGGGCGCGTGCTCCGGCACGGCCTCCTCGCCGGGTGGGATCTCCGCCTGCTCGCCGGCCGCCGTCGCTGGCGCTGCCGGGCTGGTTTCGGTTGCCTCGGGAAACGACTCGCTCATCGGGCGCGAAGGTAGCACGGCGCCGGAGGAGATGGCTCCCTCGGCGCACCCGGTCGTGGTGGCCCGGGTCGTGAGCCCCGGCCCCGGGATCAGGCGCCGGTGGAGGCGAGCTCCAGCTCGGTGGCCGCCTCGACGATGAGCGAGAGCTGCTCTGCCAGCTGCAGGATCACCGCGTCCGCTTCCGGCGGGTGGTAGAGCGCGATCTCGATGGTCTCGATGGAGGGCAGGCCGGTCTCCGGGCCGAGGACGCGGTGTCGATCGAGGACCGCGCGGGCGGGGAGCAGGCTGACCCCGAGGCCGTCCGCCACCGCGGCCTGCAGCGACGCCAGGCTCTGCGAGACGTAGCTGATCCGGCTGCGCCTCCCGAGCGCCTCCATCGAGGCGATCACCTCCTCGCGGTAGAGCGCGCTCCGCGGGAAGACGACGAGCGGGACGGGATCCCTGCCGAAGGTCGGATGCTTCCTGCTGTCGACCCAGCAGAGCCGCTCGGCCCAGGTGTGCCGGGCTGGCGAAGGTCCCTTGTGCTGCTTGATCAAGGCGAGATCGAGCTCGCCTTCGTCGTAGAGGCGGCGCAGCTCGCGGCTCAAGGCGCTGGTGACCTCGAGCCGCAGCCGCTGGTGGGCGTTCGCGAAGGTGGCGAGGGTCTGGGTGAGGCGGTCCGCCGAGAAGTCGTCGGGGACGCCGATCCGCGCCACGTGCTCGCTCGGCGGCGCAGCGAGCGCCTGCCTGGCCTCGTCGTTGAGTTCGAGGATCCGGCGCGCGTAACCGAGCAGGCGCTCGCCATCCTCGGTGGGCACGACGTTCCGGGTCGTGCGATCGAGCAGGTGCCTGCCGGTCATCTCCTCGAGACGCCGGATCTGCTGGCTGACGGTCGACTGGGTGCGGTGCAGGCGGACGCCGGCCGCGGTGAAGCTGCCGCAATCGACTACCGCCAGGAAGGCCCGCAGCAGCTCGAGATCGAAGGTCATCGCATCATGCAGATGGGTACTGATCCGCATGCAATCACTTCATTTCTCCCTCGCGGACGGCCCCTGTAGGGTGAGAGCGTGCGGGTGGTTCACGGGCGCCTACGAACCGGGTCGGGGCGGCTGCGGCCACCCGCACATTACGTTCCGGCGCCCGCTCCACAAGGCACCGGGAGATAAATAGCCCCTCCCTATCGAACCGTTAGAAACGATGTCTTGGCGACATCGACCTCTCCCCCGACAGGATTGCTGCCACACGCAGCTTTCGACGAAGGAGAGACGGCTTGAAGAACCACCTGACCACCGAAGCGGGCGCACCGGTCACCGACGATCGGCACGCCCAGACCGCCGGCGCCGGCGGCCCCACCCTGCTCCAGGACCACCACCTCCTCGAGAAGCTCGCGCGCTTCAACCGCGAGCGGATCCCCGAGCGCGTCGTCCACGCCGTGGGCAGCGGCGCCTACGGCCACTTCGAGGTGACGAGCGCGGCGCTGGCGACATACACCCGCGCGAAGCTCTTCTCCGCGGTGGGCAAGAGGACGAAGGTCTTCGTCCGCTTCTCCACCGTCGCGGGCTCGAAGGGCGCTGCGGACACGGTGCGGGATCCCAGGGGCTTCGCGGTGAAGTTTTACACCGAGGAGGGGAATTGGGATCTGGTCGGCAACAACACGCCGGTCTTCTTCATCCGCGACGGGATCAAATTCCCCGACTTCATCCACTCCCAGAAATACGACCCCTTCACCAACCGGCAGGAGCCCGACAACGCCTGGGATTTCTTCTCGCACACGCCGGAGGCGACCCACCAATTCGTCTGGCTCCACGGCGACCGCGGGATCCCCGCCTCGCTCCGCCACATGGACGGCTTCGGCTCGCACACCTTCGGCCTCGTGAACGAGCAGGGCGAGCGCTTCTGGGTGAAGTTCCACTTCAAGACCGACCAGGGGATCCGCTGCCTCACCAGCGCGCAGGCGGCGATGGTGGGCGGCAGGGATCCCGCCTTCCACCAGAAGGATCTCTACGACGCCCTCGAGCGCGGCGACTTTCCGTCCTGGACGCTCAAGGTGCAGATCATGCCGGCGGCGGATGCCGCCACCTACCGCTACGATCCCTTCGATCTCACCAAGGTCTGGCCCTACGCCGACTACCCGTTGATCGAGGTGGGCAGGCTCGTCCTCGACCGGGCGCCGGACAACTACTTCGCCGAAGTGGAGCAGGCGGCCTTCAACCCGGGCAACTTCGTTCCGGGCATCGGCCCCTCGCCGGATCGGATGCTGCAGGCGCGGCTCTTCGCCTACGGCGACGCGCACCGCTACCGCCTCGGTGTCAACCACACCCGCCTGCCGGTGAACGAGCCGAAGGGCGTGGAGGGCGGCGCCCGCAACTACGGCCGCGACGGCGCGATGCGCTTCGACGGCAACGGCGGCAGGGCGCGCAACTACGAGCCGAACGGCTACGGCGGACCTGCGCCCACCGGCGAGCGCTACGAGCACGCGCTTCCCGTCGCCGGCGTGACCGGCCCGCAGGACCATCCGGTGCACCGGGAGAACGACGATTTCGTGCAGGCCGGCGCGCTCTACCGGGTGATGACCGAGCCCGAGAAGGAGCGGCTGATCGCCAACCTCGCCGGCAGCCTCGGCCAGGTCTCGCGGCCCGACGTGATCGACCGCTCGCTCACCTGGTTCGCGAAGGCCGACGAGGATCTCGGCAGGCGTCTCGCCGCGGCGGTTGCAGCGGTGCAGCGCGCCCGTGCCCAGCCGGCGGGCGCGGCGGCGAGCGTGCAGGAGCGTTGATGGACGAAGGGCCGGGGGGCGATCCGCTCCCCGGCCCTTTCGTCGTCGTCGGCGTCCCGGGAGGCCGTCAGCGCTCGAAGACGAAATGCTCCGCGGTGCGGCCGTCGGAGAGGCTCACCTCGAAGAGGCCGCCTGGCGGCAGGCCCGTGGTGTCGACGGTGGCGGCGCCGTCCTTCAGCCGCAGGGCGAGCGTGGTGCGCTCCCCCTCGTGCAGCCAGGCGACCGCGGCGAAGCGGTGGGTCCCTGCGTCCCATCCGAGGTGGAGCTTGCCGTCCTCCTCCTGGAGGGAAGGCGCCGCAGCGGGGACGGGCGGGAGCAGGGCGGCGCGATCGAGGACCGGGTGGCCCTGCCACCGGATCGAGAGGTCGAGGATCTCCTCGCCGGGCTCCTGCACCGTCACCGCGAAGCGGAGGGTGCCGTCGTCGTCGTGATCGAGCTGCATCAGCTCGAAGGGCACCTCGACCTTGCCGCTGGCGGTGCGCAGCTCGAGGGTCCAATCACCCGCCTGCACCTCGGGCTGGACGAGGACGCGGTGGATCGGATCGAGGCTGACGCCCGCCTCGCCGACGCTGCCGGAGACGAGGAGCGAGAGCGCCGGCGCCGGCGTGGCGTAGGGCGCGCTGGCAGCGGGCGGGTTGCGCCGCAGGAAGGACTGCGCCAGCTCGTAGTTCCAGTCGGAGACCCACTTCGGGCCGCAGTAGGACATCACGTCGCGGTAGTTGCTCGGCGAGACGAGGGAGCTCGTGGTGGCGTTCCAGCCCCAGCTGCCGAGGGTGGCGTTGGAGTAGGGGTAGTTCGCGTCGCCGCTCGTGCCGCAGGGCGCGTGCTGGATGCCGAAGTTGTGGCCGAGCTCGTGGGCGACGAGCTCGGGGGTGGCGCTCGAATCGTCCTTCACCACCGAGACCGGCTGGCCGATGTAGCCGAGGCCGACGGTGCCGTAGGTCGGCATGCCCGGCACCATGCCCATGTAGTAGCGGCTGCTGCCGTCGGCGCGGCGCAGCGAGTAGACCTGCTGGAGCACCTCGCTGAGCTGGAAGCCGTTGCTGCCCGGCGTGTAGGTGTAGGGCGCGCGGACGAGGATGTCGACGCCGGGCACGGGCCAGAGCTCGGTCACCTTCTGGGAGAAGGAGGTGGCCCTGCCGGTCATGCCGTCGTAGCGGATCGGCACCACGGTGACGGGCAGCTCGGCGCGGCTCTCGACGGTGGGCTGGAGCACGAGGGTGTTGTTGGACTCGTTGGTCTCGGCGAGCTGGTTGGCGGGATCGACCTGGACGTCGATGCGCAGGCCGGGCTGCACCCAGGAGGCGGGCACCACCGCGCGGTATTGCTGCGCGAGGTTGGAGGGGTCCTCGCTGGTGGGCGGCGTGGAGGGGCCGCTGAGCGAGAGCGTTCCGAGGGAGCTGCTGCCGGCGAAGGCCTCGGCGCGGACGGTGACGCCGCCGATGCCGCTGGTGCTGCCGAGGACGTAGAGGCGCAGGAGCGCGTCCTTGGAGGCGACGAGGACGAGGTCCTCGAGGATCACCGACTGGCCCCACTCGCCGCGGGTGATGCGCAGATCGCCGACGATCGGGCCGGGGGTCGGCTCGGGCTCCGGCTCGGGTTCGGGCTCCGGCGCCGGGCTGGCGGTGATGGTGCGGGTGCGGGCGGCCTCGAGGCCCCTGCCGTTGCGGACGGTGAGCCGCGCGTCGAAGGTGCCCGCCGTCACGTAGGTGTGGCTGGCAGTGCTCGCCGACGTGCAGGGATCGATCGTCTCGTCGACCGTGCCGTTCCCGTCGAAGTCGACGGTGCAGCGGAGGTTGTCGCCGTTGGGATCGGAGATCGACCAGGAGAAGCGGGTCGAGAGCGGCGCGGTGCCGGTGGTGGTGCTGGCGGAGAAGGAGTCGATCACCGGCGCGCGGGCCGCGTTGCCGCGCACGGTGGAATCCTTGCGCTGCTCGTTGCCCTTGCGGTCCCTGGCGGCGAGGGTGAGGTCGACCTCACCGGCGGATCCGAGGCGGAGCGAGTGGGAGCTGTCGCTGCGGCAGTCGGGGATGGCGAGCATCTCGCCGTCGATGACCAGGGTGCAGGCGATCGCGTCGTCGTCGGGTGCGTCGATCGACCAGGTGCAGGTGGCGTCGAAGGGGACGATGCCGGTGCCGGGGGTGCAGCTGAAGGAGGCCAGCTTCCAGGTCGGCGCGGGTTCGGGCTCCGGCTCGGGTTCGGGTTCCGGCTCGGGTTCGGGTTCCGGCTCGGGTTCGGGTTCCGGCTCGGGTTCGGGTTCCGGCTCGGGCTCGGGCTCGGGTTCGGGTTCGGGTTCGGGTTCGGGTTCGGGCTGCCCGCCGGTACCGCCGCTGCCGCCAGCACCGCCGCTGCCGCCGACTCCGGCGCTCCCGCCCTCCTCGGGCGCTGCATCGGAGCCACTTCCACACGCAGCCAGCACGAGAGCGAGAAGCACCGTTGCAGGCGTGCGCAACAACATCGACCGATCGGACTTCATGAGCTCAGGGAATCAAAAAACTCAGAATTCCGCAAAGCCCGACACCGGCTCCAGCAGGCGCCGCTGTCATCCCCCGATCCCGCGGGTGCTGCACGAGGGGCCGAGCGTGCGCCCGCCGTTCGCCCGTGCAGAAAGACCGGGGACGCACCGGCTGCCGGTGCGTCCCCGGCCCTCGCTACTCGGCGGCGGGCTCGATCCGCACGATGCGACCGGTGGCATCGGCGAAGTAGAGCCGGTCGTCCGGGCCGGGCTCGAGGCCCATCAGGGCGCCGGGCGCCACGCCGGTGGTGAGGCGGTTGACGAGGTTGCCCTCGAGATCGAAGGCGAGGATCTCGCCGGTGGCGTTGTCGCCGACGTAGAGGTAGCCGCCGTGGAGGGCGAGGCCGCTCGGCGCCTGGAGCAGGCCGGCGGAGGCGGGGACGAGCTCGCCCCACTCCTGGCCGCC
This sequence comes from Vulgatibacter sp., assembly GCF_041687135.1. Classification (NCBI taxonomy): domain Bacteria; kingdom Pseudomonadati; phylum Myxococcota; class Myxococcia; order Myxococcales; family Vulgatibacteraceae; genus Vulgatibacter; species Vulgatibacter sp. Next base: position 79,353 of record NZ_JAWLCN010000010.1, read on the forward strand.
CCACTCCTCCACGATCGTGCCCCGCTCCTTGCCGATCATGCTCTTCACCTTCGAAGCGCCGCGGGGGTCGATCCAGAGGATGCGCTGGTTGCCGGTGTCGGCGACGTAGAGGCGCCGCGACTCCAGGTCCATGACGAGGTGGCTGGGCACGTCGGGCACGCGAACCACCCGCGGCTCCGCGAGGAAGTGGATGATCCCGTCGGAGTGGTCGTCGTAGCCCGCGTCGTGATCCTGCTGGAAGTCGTAGCGGACGATCTGGCCGTGGTGCCCGTCGAAGACCCAGTAGACGTTCTCGGACTGGTGGGCGATGCCCATGCAGTTCGGGCTCTCGTGGAGCATGTCGAGGTGCGAGCCGAGGCCCTCGGGATTGTTGATCGCGAAGACGTCGAGGTGCGCGCTCCAGAGCGCCGGCCCCATGAAGTAGTTGGGCGCGTACTGGTCGTTGTAGGTGTTCTCGGACTCCTGGCAGGTGCCGAAGCTCCAGTCGTCGCGGTAGTTCTGCGCGCCGAAGGCGATGCTGCTCACCTCTTCCATGAAGTGCTCGGCAAAGCCGTCGACCCGGTGCTCGCTGTTCTCCGCGGCGCCGGTGGCGTCGAAGATGATGGTGGTGCCATCGTCCTGCCGGTTGGCCACCCAGAGCTCGCCCTCGCGGCCGGGATGGAAGCCGAGGTCACGCGGAACGGCGAGGCCGTCCTCCGCGTCGGCGATCACCGTGAAGCGTACCGACTCGGGCGTGCCGTCACCGATGAGCGGCGCGTGCACCGGCGCCGTGCCGCCGGTTCCACCGGCGCCACCGACCCCGCCGGCGCCACCGGCGTTCTGGTCGTCGTTGCCGCCGTCACCACACGCCACCATGGCGGTTGCAGCAAGCAGCAGGGCGCCCATCCAACATCCACGGGTGCAGCTCATCCGTACCTCCGATATCGATGAATCCGGGGAGAATAGCCCGCTGCCACATGGCCTTGTCGAGGGTTCGGGCATTCGAACCTGCGCATCCCCGATTTTTCACGCCTCGATCAGCCCCTCCGCCACCATCGCGCGGCGCGCAGCCGGGCGCTCGAGGATGGCGGCGGAGATCCGGGCCATCCGCGGCAGCGACGCGAGGTCGAGCTGCGACGCGCTCGCCCAGCGGAAGAAGACGTGCACGAAGGGATCGGCGTAGCTGTAGCTGCTGCCGAGGGCCCAGGGCCCGTCCGCGGAGAGCATGGCGTCGAGTTCCTGCAGCTTCGCCTGGAAATCCGCCCGCCCCTTCTCCCGGATCTGCGGCGCGTGGGCCTCGTCGGCGGAGAAGACCGCGGGCTTGAGGACCCGTCCGAAGGCCGGGTGCGCCTCAGCCGAGAGAGAGGCGACGATCTGCAGGGCCCGGGCGGCCTGCCGCGGCTCGGCGGGGAGGAGGCCGGCTTCGGGCGCGAGGCCCGCGAGGTGGGTGAGGATCGCGGGGTTCTGGGTGAGGATCCAGCCGTCGGCAAACCGGAGCGCCGGCACCTTCCCCTGGGGGTTGATCGCCAGGTAGGCGGGCTGCTTGTGGGCGCCGTCCTTGAGGGAGACGAGCTGCGCTTCGTAGGGAAGTCCGAGCTCCTCGAGGAGGATGTGGGCAGCGAGGGAGCAGGCGCCAGGCGAGAAGAAGAGCGTGAGCATCGGCGTTCGGCCTTTCGTCGATCGGGGTACGGCCCGTGCGATAGCCGCGGCGCCTGACGTACGCCACCAGGATCGCGGCGCGTGAGGCGGGTGCAGGCGTCGAGGTGATCTCCGCCCTATTCTTCGTTCATCGACGAAAGGAGCGTGGACGAATGGGCGAGGACTACCGCAAGCACAACAAGGACCATTACACCGCCCGCGGGACCACCCCGGGCCCAGAGGGTCCGCTCGGAAAGTTCAAGGAGGAGCTGGCACAGGAGCGCGCGGTGCTCCGCCGCGACGAGGAGCACAAGCTGCCAGGCGAGTCCCCCCGCAGCGGCGAGAAGCGCGGAGGCGCTGCAGCCCGCAAGCACGAGGGGCGCTCGTCCGCGCTCGATCGGCTCCCCAAGCCCACGGGTGCCGCTGGCGTTCCGGCGTCGCGCAAGCCTGCCGACGAGAGCTGATCGCTCCGCGAGCCGGGCCGGAGGAGCAGAATCCGGCCCAATTGTCAAGAGAGACGAGCCGCACTCCCGGCTGTCTACGCTGCAAGCGTAGCGTGGCAGCCATGAGACGACTGATCACGCTGCTGGCAGTGTTGTCCCTGTGGGCGTGCGGAGAGGATCCCGCCCCGCAGGTGAAGGATCCACCGATCGGCGCCGGTGGCGCTGGCGGCACGGCTGGCGCTGGTGGCGACGGCGGAGCCGGCGGCGCCGGGGGAGCTGGCGGCAGCGGTGGCGGCGAGCCCGCCTGTGCCGACGACGAGCTCTTCGTGGCAGGCGCTTGCAGGGATGCCTGCAACCCGCGCACGGGCCAGCGGGACGACGGAAGCGCCTGCTCCTTGGGCGAAGCCTGTGCCTTCCTCGGGCTCGACGATGGGCAGGAGCCCTACGGCGCCTGCCTGCCCGAAGGGCCCGAGGGCACCCGAGGCGAGACCTGCGACGCGGCCAATCCCTGCGGCGCCGGCTTCACCTGCATGAACCAGGCGGGTGGCGGGCGCTGCGTGCCCACCTGCGATCCCGACGGCGAGGCGAGCTGCGGCGACGGCCTGCGCTGCATGGCGGTCGGCCGCGCCGGCGAGCTCGGCATCTGTCTGCCGCGCACCTGCACCAACGACGAGGATTGCGCCGAGGACCAGACCTGCGCGAGCTGGGTCCGTCCTGCGGACGGCGGCGTCGACATGGCCTGCGTCTTCGCTGTGGGCGACGGCGCCTCCGGCAGTCCGTGCGTCGCGGACGGCGAATGCGCCAGCGGCGAATGCATCGACGAGCTCGGCATCTGCCAGGGCGCATGCGAGGACAGCGACGACTGTGTCGGCGGCGCCTGCATCCTCTACGGCATGGCGGCGGGATCGCAGAGCGTCTGGGTCCCCACCTGCCTGCGCGATTGTACCGACGACGAGGAATGCGGGGACGGCCAGGCCTGCGTCTGGGCCGACACCCGCGACCTCGAGGCGAATACGGTCTGCAAGCCGGCCGAAGGCTCCGCCGGCGCAGGGGAAGCCTGCGACGACTACGGCGATTGCCGCTCCGGCCGCTGCGAGGTCTTCCAGGACGGCACCACCGGCTATTGCGAGGGCGGCTGCACCGACGACACCGATTGCGGCGAGGGGACCGAGTGCGTCGACGTCGCGTGGCAGAGCGCGGGCGACGACGGCGTCTGGGGCACCACCGACGATTGGCAGGGCTTCCCCCGCTGCCGCGGGATCGAGTGCACCTCGAGCACCGACTGCCCCGGCGATTGGGCCTGCAGCGCCGGGCACGAGATGGTCGACGGCGCGCTGTCGATGGTCTTCCGCTGCCACCCGCCCGCAGGCAACGGGGGGATGGGCGATCGCTGCACCACCATGTGCGCGAGCGGCGCCTGCACCCGCCCGCCGATCGCCCGGGCCGAGGATTGCGACAACGGGATCGACGACGACGGGGACGGCGACGTAGATTGCGAGGATCTCGACTGCGCCCCGTGGTGTGCCCGCGAGGAATGCACCAACGGGCTGGACGACGACGGCGACGGCTTCGTCGATTGCGCCGACCTCGACTGCGAGCAGACCTGCCAGCTCGAGATCTGCACGAACGGCATCGACGACGACGGCAACGGGAAGATCGACTGCGATGATCCGGACTGCTTCTGGGAGTGCCGCGAGACCTTCGCCTGCGCGGACTACGCCGACGAGGACGGCGACGGCCTCATCGATTGCGACGACCCGGACTGCTGCATCATCGACTGGGAGGACGTCTGCAAGGGCAAGCGCGCCTGCAGCGAGCGGCTCTGCTTCGACGGGATCGACAACGACGGGGACGGCGCCACCGACTGCGCCGACGTCGATTGTGCCGGCATGCCCGGCTGCGTCGAGAGCGATTGCAGGAACGGCATCGACGACGACGGCGACGGCCTGGTCGACTGCGAAGACCGCTTCGACTGCGGCAGGAGCTGCTTCGAGCGGGTCTGCGACGACGGCGTCGACGACGACTTCGACGGCTATCCCGACTGCGAGGACGAGGACTGCGCCCGCACGCCGAGCTGCGCCGAGGACCTCTGCGACGGAGGCGACTGCTGCACCAACGGCCTCGACGACGACGGGGACGGCAGGATCGACTGCCAGGACGGCAATTGCGCCGACACGGCCGCCTGCAACGAGAGCGTCTGCGCCACCGGCAATTGCTGCGCGGATGGCATCGACGGGGATGGCGACGGCGACGTCGACTGCGCCGACAGCGATTGCAAGCGCAACGCTGCGTGCAACGAGGGTGTCGGCTACGACGCCGGCTCGTGCAGCGACCTGGTGGACAACGACGGCGACGGGCTGCGCGACTGCGCCGATCCGGATTGCGGCTTCGCCTTCGAGTGCCTGATCTGCTTCGAGCCCTGCGTGGACGACGCCGATTGCCCGGGCGGGCGCTGCGTCGCCGGCGGCGCGTCGTTCGAGGTGCCGCCCTTCGGTGGCAACTTCGTCTACCTCGGCGTCTGCATGCCGAATTGATCGACGGGGCCCGGATCGCGGGTGATCCGGGCCCCTCCGCTTCATTCCGCCGGCGGAACGTGCCAGCCGGTGAGCGTCGAGCGCTGCAGCTGCGGGTCGTAGCGGAGGGTGAGCCAGTGCTCGCCCAGCCAGCCGACCCCGCTGCCGGCCCGGGCGCCGTCGAGGCCTAGCAGCGGATCGCCTTCGGGATCGAGGACGCACTGCACGTTGCCGGTGCTGCCCCGCCAGTGGACGAGGTGGCCATCGGCGCGGGGGGCCAGGCGCGGCGAGCCGACCGGCACCGAAGTCTCGTAGAGGATCGCGCCATCGGCGCTGCGGAAGCCGACGAGCCACCCGCTGCAGTCGTCGTCGCAGCGCACCTCCCAGGCGTTCGCCACCGGCCCCGCGAAGGCGAGGATCGGCACCAAGCTCTCCACCGGCACCCGGTAGGCCCGCCCCCCGTCGTCGAGAGAGCGCACCATCCCGCTCTGCATGAAGATCGCGCCGTGCTCGACGTGGATCGCGTGGTCGTAGCGCTCGCCCGCGACCACCTCCTCGCGCCGTCGCCAGCGCTCGATGCCCCTGCGATCGAGATGGACCGTCTCGGCGGCGCCGACCGTGCGGTCGTGCTGCGCGACGACCAGGCCGCCGGTGCCATCCGGGATGCCGCCCCAGGCAGGCCCCTGCGGCGTCCAGCTCCAGATGGTGGCGCCGGTCGCCGGATCGATCGCAGCGACTTCACCGTCACCGAGGAAGTAGAGGCGCTCGTCGTCGGTGCGCATCGAGCCGGAGGAGCCGCGCCCCGACCAGCTCCAGCGCTGGACGCCGTAGTCCGGATCGATCGCGCGGATCGTTGTTCCGCCGAGGAGCAGGAGCAGGCCGCGGAGCGCAGCGTCCTCCCGCCCGCCGCCGATCCCCTGCCCCGGCCAGATCGCGGCGCCGGTGTGCAGGTCGTAGCCCCGCCAGGCGCCGGAGGTCCACACCGCCACCGCGTCCTCGAAGAGATGGACCGGCCGCCCCTGCGGCACGGGGACCGAATGGGTCTCGGTGAGCAGCGTGCCGTCGGAGCGGATGGTGAAGGGCGAAGCGTGGGCCTCGGTCCAGCGCGCGAGCAGAAGGGCGCGGTCGCCGTCCTGCGCCCCCAGCTCGAACGCGCCCTGCCGGGTGAAGCTCCAGGCAGGCTCGGCGGCGACGCCCCCGAGCTCGCAGCGTCCGTCGAGGCAGCTCCCCTCGCCGCAGCCGCTCTCGCAGGCCGTTCGATCCGGCAGCGGCTCCGCGACACATGCGCCCGCAGCGCAGAGGCCGGCGGAGGCGCAGGGGGTCTCGAGCGAGCAGGTCATCCCCTCGCGGTGGGGTTGGCAGCGACCGTCCGCGAGGTAACCGCAGCTCGGATGGCAGGGCTCGATGGCCTCGCCCTTGACCTCGATCACCTTGACGTCGTGCTCGAGCTGCAGGCCGATGTATTCCGCGAAGGGTCCGGGCTCGGCGGCGGTGAGGGAGATCCGGACCGCCCGCACCTCGCCGGGCGCGAGGAGGAAGCGCTCACCCGGCTCGATCCGCATCGGTGGCCTGCCCCGGAGGTCCACCACCACCGCGTCGCTGCGGGTGTTGCGCACCGAGAAGTCCCAGGCGGCCTCCTCGCCGATCCGGACCTTTCCCATTTCGATCGGTGAAGCCAGGCCCTCGAGATCCGAGCGCTGGCCCGGATAGGGCGGCGTGAAGATCCGATCGCAGGCGCCGAGAAGGAGGAGGAGGAGCGCGCCACCGAGCCGTGCTGCCATGGGCGGCAGCTTGCGCACCGCAGGGCCGGCCGCCCACGCCACGAAGCGGTATGGCGCGATCGTGCACGGCGGCGGCGCCCAGAACGACGACGGCCCGAAAGACGCCGCGATGCGAGCGCCTTCCGGGCCGGTCGTTCCGAGCAGGCTTGCTCAGGGGGCGCAGTCGATGTCGGTGACGCCCATCACCTCGCAGAAATTGCCCCAGCCCATCTGCACCGAGCCCGGGCCGTCGAGGAGGTTGCAGGTGGTGAATTCGGTGCAGGGGCGGGCATCACCGTACGAGACCAGCGCCGAGTAGCCGTTCACGTAGCAGGCCCACTCGGCGCAGGTGGCGGCGTCGCCGCAGGCGTTCCAGCCGCCGCAATCGCCGTGGTGGCCGTAGGCTTCACCCTCGGTTGTGATCCGGATCCCCTCGGGAGCGGGCGGCGGATCGATCGCGCCGTCGCAGTCGAGGTCGCCGGGATCCGAGTTGGCGAGATCGGGGCAGGTGTCCTCCCAGTCGACGACGGTGTCGCCGTCGCGATCGAGAGCGCTGGCCTCCACCCGGATCTTGATCGGCAGGGTCCGGCCCGCGCTGTGGGCGGTGCCGCTCGGCGACCCCGCGGTGAGCTCGAGGGCGATGGCGCCCACGTCGCCGCCCGGCGTGGAGACGACGATGCGGTAGTGGCCGGCATCACCGCTCTCGGTGCGCCAGTCGGCCCGGTAGAACTCATCGCTGGCGTCGACCAGCAGATCCGGGGTCGACCAGCTCGCCACGGTGGCGGTCACGGCACCGCTGGCGTCGACCGCATCGACGCGGACCTCGATGGGCGCGTCGGCGACGAAGGTCCCGCCCGGTGCCTGTACGGCGGCGAGCGGCGGAAGGAATTGGATGCCCCCGGTCGAAACGGCAGCGACTGCGCGGCGGCCACGGAGGGCCGACTGCTGCGACTCGAAGGAATCGGCCTCGTCCGGAGTCCCGCCACAGGCTGCGGCGAGGACCAGGATGGCGATGGAAACGGGAAGTCTCATGACCCCTCCTGCATCGCCCTCGAAGGGCGGCAGCCCCCATACTCCCCCATTCGAAAATTTCCATCTACGTGGGTGTCGCTCGCCAAACATCCCACCAGGCGCTGCCGCCAGGCGTCCCCAGCCTCATCTTGGCGGGGTGACGACACCGCCCCCGGCCAGCAGAGGCGGCCGCCTCACCCTCCTGCTGGCGAGCACGCTCACCATCCTCGCCGCAGCCATCGTGGCGCCGACGCTCCCGGCTCTCCGGGACGACTTCGCCGACGTGTCACGGGTCGACCTGCTCAGCCGCCTCGTGCTCACCACGCCGGCGCTCTTCATCGTGCTCGGCGCGCCGCTGGCCGGCTGGCTCGCCGACCGCTACGGCCGCAAACCGCTCCTCCTCGGCGCCACCCTCTGCTATGCGGCGGCGGGGAGCGCACCCGCCTGGCTCCCCGGCCTGCAGGCGATCCTCGCCTCCCGCGCCCTCCTCGGCCTCGCGGTCGCGGGGACGATGACCGCGGCCACCACCCTCCTCGCCGACGCGGCGAAGGGGCCCGCCCGGCGCCGGCTCCTCGGCGAGCAATCGGCCTTCATCGGCCTCGGCGGCAGCCTCTTCCTCGCAGCGGGCGGCCTCCTCTCGGAGCTCGCTTGGCGCACCGCCTTCCTGCTCTACCTGGTGGCGCTGCTCCTGCTCTGGCCGATGCAGCGGACCCTCCGGGAGACGATGCGGCCCCGGGGCCCTGCGGCGCGGCGGGCCTCGCTGCCGCTGCAGCGCCTCGTCGGGCCGTGGGGGATGGCCTTCGCCGCGCAGGTGATCTTCTACCTCTCGCCGGTGCACCTCCCCTTCCTCCTCCGGAAGTTGGGCGTGCCCGGATCGACCTGGACCGGCATTTCGCTGGCGCTCCTCACGCTCTGCTACGCCATCGGCGGCGGGCTGCTCGCCGCGCCGGCGGCGCTGCGCTTCCCGCGGCGCCGGGTCTTCGCGCTGGCGTTTGCGGCGGTGGGGGCCAGCTACGTCTGGATCGGCCTGCAGGAGACCTGGCTCCGCGTGCTCCCCGGGCTCGCGGTGGCGGGCCTCGGCCTCGGCCTGCTCATCCCCAATCTCTTCGCGCAGGCAGCGGATGCGGCGGAGGCGCAGGTGCGCGGCAGGGCGATGGGCACGGTGACCACCTTCCTCTTCCTCGGCCAGTTCCTCGCGCCGATCGTCTCGGCGCCGCTGGCGTCGGCGCTCGGCCTCGGGGCGGTCTTCTCGATCGCCGGAGCCTTCGGGCTCCTCGTCGGCGTGGGGCTCGCGGCGCTGCCCGCGCTGCCGGTGCTGCGGCGGGCGTGAGCCTCACGGCTCGAAGGCGAGGGTGGCGCGGAGGCGGCGCTCCATCTGCGCCGCAGGCGTGGCGCGAAGGAGCGCGGTGCGGGCGATGCGCGCGATCGGATGGCGCCACTGGGCGACCTGCCCCAACCGCCGCGATTCGGCGACGAAGCGGTTGGCGCGGGCCACCCGCCGCGCCTCGTAGGCGGCGAGTCCTTCCGCCAGATCCCGCGCGCCGGCGAGGCAGCCGGCGAGGACCACCGCGTCCTCGATCGCCTGGCAGCCGCCCTGGCCGAGGTTCGGCGTCATCGGGTGGGCCGCGTCGCCGAGGAGGGTGACGCAGCCGCGGCTCCACTTCGCGATCGGCGTGCGGTCGAAGATGTCGGTGCGGAGGATCACCTCTGCCGGTGTCGCCTCGATCAACCTGCCGCAGGGCTCGTGCCAGCTGCCGAAGCGGCGGAGGAGCTCCTCCTTCTCCCCAGTTGGCGAGCGGTGCACCCCCGCCGGCGCGTCGGCGACGCCGAACCAGTAGACCAGCCCCTCGCCGATCGGTACCACGCCGAAGCGCTCGCCGGCACCCCAGGCCTCGGTGCTGCGGCCGGGCTCGGTGTCCATGCGGGCGACGCCGCGCCAGGCGGTGTAGCCCGCGTAGCGGGGCGCCTCCTCGCCAGCGACGTGGCGGCGGATCGCGGAGTGGAGCCCGTCGGCGCCGACGAGCAGATCGCCCCGGGCCTCGCTGCCGTCCGCGAAGCGGAGCGCCACCCCGCCCGCCTCCTCCCGGATACCGTGCGCTTCGCTGCCCAGGCGCAGGTGTGGCTCCAGCCCCGCGGCGAGGAGCTGCTGGAGCACGCCGCGGTGGATGGCCAGCATCGGGGCGCCGAGACGCGCCGCCACCGCATCCAACGGCAGGCGGGAGAGGATGGCGCCGGTCGGCGAGACGATCTCCGCCCGATCGATCCGGGCGCTCCGCGCCGCGATCGCGGGGTCGAGGCCGAGGGTGCGCAGCGCGAGCACCGCATTCGACTGGATGGTGATCCCGGCGCCGAGCGGCAGGAGCGCCGGGGCCCGCTCGAAGATCTCCACCTCGAAGCCCCGCTGCAGCAGGGCGTGTCCCAGGGTCAATCCGCCGATCCCCGCGCCGGCGATCAGCACCTTCTTCTTCGCTGCCATCTGCCCTACCTCCGGGCCCCGATGCTAGGGTGGCGGCCCACTCCCCCGCTACTCGCGTTCGCCATGACCGACGAAGCCCCCAACCGCGCCAGAAAAAGACCCCGGCAGCGGAGGTCCCGCGAGCTGGTCGACGTGCTCCTCGAGGCCACGGCTCGCGTTCTGGCGACCGGCCGCAGCCTGGACGAGGCGACCACCAACGAGATCGCGGCGATCGCCGGGGTGAGCATCGGCTCGCTCTACCAATACTTCCCCAACAAGCAGGCACTCGCCGCGGCGCTGATCGAGCAGCGGGCGGCGCGGAGCCTCGAGGAGGTGGGCGGCGCGATCGGGGCGCTCGCGGGAAGGCCCTTCGGCGAGCGCCTCGCCGCCGGCGTCCGGTCGCTGGTGGCGATGCACCGCCGGGAGCGCGCGCTCTACGTGGCGATGTTCGCGCTGGTGCGGGAGGTGGGGCAGCACGAGCTGGTGCGCACCCTCGCCGCGCAGGGGCGCGAGATGCTCCGGCAGCTGTTCGAAGCGCACCGGGACGAGTTGCGGCCGGACGTCGACCTGGAGCTGGCGGCGTTCGTCGTCGGCCACGCCCTCGAGGCGCTGGTCCACGCAGCGGTGGAGGAGGCGCCGGCGCTCCTCGACGAGCGACTCGAGCAGGAGCTGGTGCGGCTCCTGCTCGGTTACCTGCGCTGAAGCGGCACGCGCGTGCGCTGCTTCGTGCTGGAGCGCCCCACCAGGCGCTACCCGTGGGTCCAGAGCTCCTTCAGATCCTTCGGGAGCTGCCCCTCCACGCCGTGGAGCTCGCCGGTCGGGATCCGCGCCCGCGTCGCCCGGAGCACCGCCCGCGCGATCGGCTCGGCGTCGTCGTCGCCCAGGCCGAAGTGGTGCGCCACCTTGCGGATGAACGCCGGCTTGTCGAAGAGCTGCGCCGCCTGATCCTGGTGCAGCGTGCAGGTGCGCAGGAGCGGCCGGATGCCGTCCGGAAGCGACGCGAAGAAGTTGCTCGCCTCGCCGCCGGTGAGGCGCATCGCGAGCGTGCAGAGCACGCCGGAGACCGCAGCCTCCGCCGTCACGCCTTCGGGGAGCGCGCCGCTCGCCTCCACGTCCCGCAGCAATTCCTCGGCGCTCTCGTGGAGCCGGACCATGCCCGGCCCAGCAGAATGGGCGCCCTCGATATATCCCTCCGCCATCGCCACCTCCGTGCAACGAGCGCCGCTGAAACGGCGCCGTTGGAGATAGCGATAGGCACGGTTGCCGGTGGCCACCAGGCTGCGGGCGCGCCACCGGCAGGAGGGATTGCGATCCGTCAGGCGTCCGCGATCGGCTCGGCCTGCGGTGCGCGCTGCACGGCCTTCTCGCGGCCCGGTGCCTTGACGAAGAGCAGCCGGTGGATCGCCATGCCGCCGATCATCGCCAGCATGAAGACGCCGAGGCGCGTGGTGCCCGTGGCGGCGGAGACGATCGCCGGTCCGGGACAGAAGCCGCCGAGGCCCCAGCCGACCCCGAAGATCGCGGCGCCGGCGAGGAGCTTTCCGTCCAACGTCCTCTTCACCGGCAGCTCGAAGGCCGGCTCGAGGAGGGGCTTCTCCTTGCGGCGGATCAGCCGGTTGAGCGGCAGGTAGACGAGGATCGCGCCGCCCATGACGAAGGCGAGGCTCGGATCCCAGTCGCCGGTGAAGTCGAGGAAGCCCTGGACCTTCTCCGGCAGGGTCATGCCGGCGAGGACCAGGCCGACGCCGAAGAGGATCCCGGCGACGAGTGCGTTGAGGGTTTTGCGCATCAGAGCACCCCCATCACGAAGACCGTCACCGCGCCGGTGGCGATGAAGGTGAGCGTCGCCGCGAGCGAGCGCGGCGAAAAACGGCTGATCCCGCACACGCCGTGGCCGCTGGTGCAGCCGGAGCCGAGGCGGGTGCCGAAGCCGACGAGGATGCCCGCCGCGCCGGCGACGAGCAGGGAGCCGTCCGCCGAGGGGAGCATCTCGGGGCGGAGCGCGGCGAAGACCGCGCCGACCGCGAGCATCCCGCCGACGAAGGCGGCGCGCCAGGGGCGGCTCTCCCCGCTGGGGAGCACGAGGCCCGCAATGATGCCGCTGATGCCGGCGATGCGGCCGTTGCCGAGGAGGAGCAGGGCCGAGGCGAGCCCGATGAGCGCGCCGCCCAGAAGCGGAAGCAGGAAGGGAGTGAGTGCGTCCATAGGCCTTTCGATTCCGGACCGGGATGTCGGGGGCCGGTCTTTCTGCCCCGTCAGATCCCCGGGGGCGCGCAAAGGATTCGCGCATCCCGCCGGCCAGGCGCAAAGAACTGCGTCAGGCGACCGCTAAGTCCAATGAAATGCGGCATTTTGCCGCGGTCGGGCACTTTGCCCGCGGCAGCTTTGTCGCTACCATGCCAGGCGTTCGAGCAGCCCCCGCCTCCAGGAGCTCCCGTGAAGAACGCCATCTGGCTGACCCTCTTCGCCCTCGTCGTCGTGCTCACCGTCACCACCGCAGGCCGCTACCAGGACGAGGCCGCGGTTCCGGCGATCGAGGGGAACTGACTCATTCTTCGGCTGCAGCAGCCCGATCCCATTTCGCCGGGTCCTTCACCGTGCGGAAGGTGATCGAGTGGCGCAGCGCCTTCACCGCTGGGATGGTGTGCTGCCACGCCGTCCGCGCCTCGCCGCCGAGCACGTAGGCGGAGCGGGGCTCGAGCGTGGCGGCGTAGACCTCCGGCCCCTCCTCGACCGTGCGCCGCAACTTGAAGCGGCAGGCGGCGCCCAGCGAGATCCCCACCACCACCGGCCCGAACATCGGCGCGTCCCGGTGCCAGCCGATCCCCGCGCCCGGCGGGTAGCGCGAAACGAGGCATTGGCCGAGCGCCGCGGCCTCGAGACCGCCGATTGCGGCCGCCTTCTCGCGCAGCGCATGCAGCCACGAAGGCAGCGGCTCCCCGCGCTCGATGCGCCAGCTCTCGTAGGCGTAGGTCCAGCCGAAGTGGAGCACGGTGCGCCGCGCGACCACGCCGTGCATGCGGACCTCGCGGAAGGTGCGCGCCTCCAGCTCGGCGAGGATCGCCCGCTCCTCCGCCTCGTCGACGAACGCCTCCTGCACGAGGAATCCCGCAGGTGGAACGTCGATCGAACGCGCGCGCATGGCTGCCTTTCTCTTCCCCGAGCGCCGTTTGCGCGGCGCCCCTTCCGTTCCAATCGTCCATCTCAGGGGACGCAAGGAGCGCTGCAGGAGGGACTTCGGATGGCTGGTCGCAAGGAGACGGAGAACAAGCGGACGATGACCGTGCAGGAGGCAGGCCGCAAGGGCGGCGAGACCGTCGCCCGGGAACGGGGCCATGCGTTCTACGAGGAGATCGGCCACAAGGGTGGCCAGCGTGTCCGCGAGCTGATCGAGGAAGGGAAGCAGCGCCAGAGGAAGTAGCTCGCAGGGTTGATCCGCCCGCGTGGACGCGGCCCTGGCCCCAGGGCCGCGTGCGGAGCCCGGGCTTCACGAACCTCGGCCCGTGGAGCCCGGGCCCCCCGCTTCCGCTTCCGCGAGGCGCGCCTCGACGAGCGCGGCGTAGCTCTCGCCTCCGGGCAGATCGAGCACGACGCGCAGCCGTTTGCGACGGGCCAGCGCAGGCGCGCCGGTTCGTCCGTGACGCGCCTGCCGCTCGATGGTCTCCCACCACAGTCCGATGCCGTGCCGCTGCCAGGCGGGCAGCGCGTCGAAGGCCGTGCCGCGTGCGGCGAGGAGCTCGTCCTTCGCCTCGATGGGGAGGCCGTCGAGGTGCGCGGTGGACTCCGCTGCCGATCGGCCCTCGCGGCGGAGGAGCCAATGGCAGTGGCCGTTGCGGGCGTTGCGCCGGGCGTCTTCCTGCCGCCAGCGGAAGTAGTCCACCACCGCCTCCGCGTCCGGCAGGCGGCTCACCCTGCAATCGAAGGCTGCAGGCCGGCCCAGGGCGACGGAGAACTGGCCGCTCGCCTCGCCGGCGAGCACCGAGAGCCATTTGCGCTCCTTGCGCCCGAAGGCCGCCTCGCCGCGGTGGAAGAGCAGGGAGATCTCGTCGCTGTGGGTGTGGGCGTAGGCCACGCGGAACCCCGCCACGAGGAGGTGCCGGGCGGTGGCGATCATCAGGTCGCGGAAACGTGGATCGAAGGGGGCGTCGAAGGGATGCAGCTCGCGGGTGAGGCGGGTGAAGGAGCGGCCGTCCACCCGGGCCACGAGCCACGCGTCGGCAGGGAGGAAGCGATCGCTCGTCGTTTCGAAGCGGCGCAGCCGCTGGTCGAGCTCGTCGAAGCGCATGAGGAGATGGTGGGCTACGGCGCCGCTGCGAGGAAGGACCGAATCACGGTGGCGATGCGCTCGGGCGCTTCCCAATGCGGCGCGTGGGCGAGGCCGCTGCCGGACGGCAGCTTGCGCATGGCTTCTTCAGAGGAGCCGGAGGCGCAGGCCGAGGCCCGTGGTGTAGCCCACCACCGCGTGCTCGATCCGGCCCTCCTCGTCGACGATGTAGAGCGTCGGGTAGGCGTCCACCTTCCAGGCGGGGCCGGTGCGCTCGTCGCCGAGGAGCACCGGGAAGGAGAGGTCGTGCTCGCTGGCGAAGCGCTCCACCGAGGCGACGTCCGGATAGGAGAGGGCCACGCCGATCACCGGCACGCCGTCCTTCGCCAGGGCATTGAGCGTGGGCATCTCCACCTTGCAGACCCCGCACCACGGGGCCCAGAACGCGACCACCGCCTTCTGGCCGCGGAGCGAGGCGAGATCGAAGGGCTTGCCGTCGAGGGTGTGGAGGGCGAGGGCCGGAGCGGGGCCGCCGCTGCCGACGAGGTTGCGGCCCTGCCACGCGCCGATCGCCACCAGGATCGCGGCGAGGATTGCCATCTCGCGGAGCAGGCTCCGCCAATTCCGCCTCTTCAGCCAGTCGACCAATCGCTTCACGTCCACTCCTCGGGCCACGTGCACCGTGACGCAGCGCCGCCCTTTCGTCTACGGTGCGAGCCGCCGCCTGGGGGCGGCGATTCATGGTGGTGGTACCCGATGATCCGCGCGGCGATCTTCGACATGGACGGCCTGCTCATCGATTCCGAGCCCCTGTGGCGGGCGGCGGAGGTGGAGGTCTTCCGTTCGGTCGGCGTGCCGCTCACCGAGGAGATGTGCCACCAGACCACCGGGTTGCGCATCGACGACGTGGTGGCCCACTGGCACCGGCGCCACCCATGGGAGGAGCCGGGTACGGCGGTGGTGCAGGAGCGGATCGTCCGGCGGATGATCGAGCTCATCGGCGAGCGGGGCAGCGCCAAGCGCGGGGTCGACAGGGCCCTCGACTGGGCCCGGGGCCACGGCCTCGCCATCGCCCTCGCCTCCTCGTCGCCGATGCGGATCATCGAGGCGGTCCTCGGTCGCCTGGGGATCGCCGACCGCTTCGTCGTGGTCCGCTCCGCCGAGGAGGAGCCCTGGGGCAAACCCCACCCTGCCATCTTCCTCAGCACCGCGGCAGCGCTCGGGGTGCGGCCCGAGGAATGCCTGGTCTTCGAGGATTCGCTCACCGGCGTGATCGCCGCCAAGGCGGCGCGGATGCGCTGCGCCTGTGTGCCGGAGGCCTGGCCCCGCCAGGACGGGCGCTTCGTCCTCGCCGAGGCCTGCCTGCCCTCGCTGGAGGCGGTTTCCGACGAGCTCCTGCGCTGAAGGAGTGCTGGGGGCCCCTTCCGGGCCCTTTTGGCCCCTTGCAGGCGAGCGTGCCCCACCCCGCCACGGCCTTGCCCCAATCGTTCCCTTAGGGCAACCTCCCCGCCGTCTGGCCGTCATCCGCCCGACAAATGGGCGCCTGGATGGCCGAAGGGGATTCCGGATGAAGGTGAAGCAGCGACTCGGCGCCATCTACGGTTGGGCCCGCAACGGCATCCGTGCCCATCCGTTCTTCTCGAGCTGCGTCGCCTACCTGGTCCTCAAGCAGATGCTGGTGATCTGGGCGTTCATCGAGTCGCCGCAGGCGCCGCCCAACACCTTCCTCGCCCTGAGCGGCGCCGCCCTCCTCTCCCTCTCCTGGGCCTTCGTGCTCCGGGGCCGGCTGCGCCTCCTCGCCCTCGCCGCCGTCGACGTGGCCTACGGCGTGCTGCTGCTCACCGATCTGATCTATTTCCGGCAGTTCGCCGACCTGCCCTCGGTGGCGTCGCTGCGCCACGCCGGCCTGATGGGTGGCCTCCACGGCGTGATCGAGGACCTGATCCGCCCCACCGACGTCCTCCTCTTCCTGGGCCCGGTGCTCCTCGTGGCCCTCGCCGCGGCGCGCAGGCCCTGGCTGCAGCGGCAGCGCCACTTCGACCTGCGGCGCGCCGCGCTCCTCACCGGGATCGGCTTCGCGCTCCTCGCTTCCGTCGGCCTCACCACCCGCCGGCTCAAGAAGCCCTTCGGCGGCCACACCATGGTTGCGAGCCGCGTGGGCCCCATCGGCTACCACGCCTACGACGCCGGCACCTACCTCGGGCGCGGCCTGAAGAAGCGCTTCGGCTCCACCGAGGAGGCCTACGCCGAGGCCCGGGCCTTCTTCGACGCCAAGCAGGCGCAGCCGAATGCCGGGGGCAAGCTCGCCGGCGCCTTCGCCGGCAAGAACGTGATCATCGTGCAGATCGAGTCCTGGCAGGCCTTCCCGACCGAGATGGAGGTCGGGGGCGAGCCGGTGACGCCGCACTTCAACGCGCTGGCGAAGGAGAGCATCCACCTCACCCGGATGCACTCGCAGGTGGGCCAGGGCACCACGTCCGACGCGGAGTTCACCGCGCAGTGCTCGCTCTACGCGCTGCGCACCGGCTCGGTCTACTACGAGCACGCGACCAACGATCTGCGCTGCTTCCCCGAGATCCTGCGCGAGGCGGGCTACACCACCGCGGCGATGCACGCCAACCGGCCCGATTTCTGGAACCGCGCGGCGATGTACCCGACCGTCGGCATCTCCACCTACTTCGACGAGCGGAGCTACAGCGGCGGCGAGGAGATCGGCCTTGGCCTCTCCGACGAGGATTTCTTCGACCAGACCGTCGACAAGCTGAAGGCGTTGCAGGCGCCCTACTACGCGCTGGTGATCTCGCTCACCAGCCACACGCCCTTCAACTTCCCCAACCTGCCCCGCGAGCTCGACCACGGCGACTTCGCCAGGACCCGGGTGGCCCATTACCTGGACACCGTGCGCTACACCGATCGTGCGTTGGGCAAGCTGGTGGAGCGCCTGCGCAGCGAGGGGATGCTCGACGAGTCGATCCTCGTGGTCTACGGCGATCACATGGGCGTGGCCCGCGACAGCTCCAACGTCGGCGACTTCCTCGCGCTCTCCGACGACGATGCGCCTGCGTGGTTCCGCACCGAGCGCCGGATCCCCGCATTGATCCGGCTGCCCGGCGGCGCCGGGGCCGGCGCTCTCTCCGCGACCGCGGGCCAGATCGACGTGGCGCCGACGGTGGCAGCGCTCCTCGGCATCGAGTCGGAGAACGTCTTCCTCGGGCGGAACCTGCTCGCGGGTGGCGAGGGCTTCGTCACCTTTCCGAATGGATCCGCCGCGAGCGACCACAGGCTCTACCTCACCGCCGACGGTGGCCACGGAAAGCCCGGATGCTACGAGCTGCCCTCCGGCGAGCAGCTCCCGGGCACGGAGTGCGAGGGCATCTCGACCCGCGCAGCTCGCGAGCTGGGGCTCTCCTGGAGCATGGTCGAGTCGGACCTCGTCGCCCGCGTCGCCGGCGCCAGGGGGCACGAGTCGCGGCCGGTGACCGCGCTGTAGGTCGGTTGCGCAGCGAGCGCCGGCTTCGGCTTCGTGCGCTCGTTGCTGCCCCCATTCCGGTGGTCATCTTCCTCTCGGGGCGGCGTCGTGCTGCCGCCAGCCGCTGGTTCCATTGCGGACCGTGGCGGGAGGGAAGGGACATGCGGAAGAACGTGCTCCTTGCAGGCGTGTTGGCGGCGGCGCTGGTTCCCGGCGCTGCGCTGGCGCGGGGGCCCGATGCCTCGGAACAGGCACAGACGCGGACGGAGTCGCAGCAGCGGCAGGTCCGGGTCCAGGGGATCGTGGAGGACGTCGACTACGACGCGGGCACCGTGGCGCTCCGCTCCGGCAGCGGCGAGGCGCTCGAGTTGCGGGGTAGCCCCGAGCAGATCCAGCAGCTGGGGACGGGCGACCGGGTCGATCTGCAGTTCCGCGACTTCGACGGCACGCTCTGGCTCACCTCGAGCGGCGGGCCTGCAGCAGGCGCCGGGCTGGAGACGGCACGGGCCGGCGAAGTCGAGGGCACGGTGGCGTCGGTCGATCCGGCGGCGGGCACGATCACCGTGCGCGACCAGACGCTCCGGGCGCATCCGGAGGTGATCGAGGAGGTGCAGCCGGGGCAGTTCGTGAGCCTCTCCTACGCGGAGCTGCAGCAGGTGCCCTGGGTCCAGGACGTGGAGCAGGAAGCGCAGCTCGAGGCCGACTGATTGGCCTGGCCCCGGATCACGGGGCGAGCCGGTCCTTCGCCTCGTCGAAGCAGCCCACCGCCTCGCTGCCGCCGGTGGCGTAACCGCGATCGTCGATCAGACGCGCGAGGCGATCGGCGCGTGCGCCCGGCGCCGGGTGCGTGGCGAAGAAGGCCTCCACGAAGTTCGGGTTGCTGCCCTGGATCTCCTCGAGCTCGCGGAAGAAGCGCACCATCCCGTGCGGATCGTAACCGGCACCGGTGAGGAGGCGAAGGCCGATGGTGTCGGCCTCCTCCTCCGCGTCCCGTGAGTAGGCGGCGAGGTAGCCCTGCGCGGCGATCCCGGTGGCGAGCTGCGCCACCATGCCCGGGTTGTTGCCGAGCGCGAGTGCACCCAGGGTCTGGAGGCCGAGCTCCGCTGCGAGCTGATCGCTGACGTGGCCCGCCTTCACGTGGCCGATCTCGTGGCCGAGGACCGAGGCCAGCTCCGACTCGTCCTCCGCCGCGAGCACGAGGCCGGAGTAGACGTAGATGTGGCCGCCGGGAATCGCGAAGGCGTTCACCACGTCCGGGCCCTCGAGCACCGTGAAGGTGTAGTCGAATTGGGGTTCGTCGCCGAGCTCGGCGAGCAGGGTGCGGCCGATGCGGTCGATGCACTGCTGGGCCTGGGGCTCGGGGGCGACCTGCTCCTGCTGGCGGATCTGGGTGGCGAGCTGGTTCCCGAGGGCTGCCTCCTGCTCCTGCGAGAGGAGGAGATTTCCCACGGCCTGCGCCGGCGCGCGGGTCACGTCGGCAATCCAGCCGCAACCGGTGCCGAGGAGGGCGAGGAAGAGGAGGAAGGCGCGCATGGCCGCATCGGTGGACACCTGCCCGCTCGAGGGCAAGCCGCCTACCACCCGGGTGGTGGCCGCTCGCGCCCGCTCCCGGCGGTGCTTAGGGTCGGGTCGCCCGGGGTGTCGCTAGGAGGCCCAGATGATCCGCCGGCTGGTCGCAATCGTATGGGGGGCCGCGCTGCTTCTCGCCGGATGCGCGGGAGGCAAGGAGTCGCGTCCCACCGACGCCACGCAGCTGCGCAGGCAGATGATCGCCAGGGCGCAGGACAGCGTTCCGGGCACGTTGGTCGACGTCGAGGCCGACCGGCTGCGGGTGGCGCCCTTTCGCGGCGGGGCGCCGGTGACGTACGTGGTGCCGGGGGAGCTGCCGGTCTTTCTCGGCGGCGAGCCGGTGGACCGCAGCGCCCTGCGGCCCGGTACCGAGGTCAACCTCTTCTTCGTCGGCCCGAAGCGGGCCGGCGGAGAGCCGCGGGCGGTGGGGGTGCAGCTCCTCTCGCAGGGGTGCGCGAAGGCGCTCAAGCAGCAGTTCTGATCGCGGCCGCTGCGCGTGTCGAGGTGCCCGGCGCCGGGCGCCGCCGGGACGCAGGAGCCGGATGCGGATCCGGGCGGCGAGCCGGCATTGGCGCCGAGCGGGAAGCCGGGCGGCTACTGATCCGCGGGGCTGGTCGCGGCCCGGTGGAGCAAGGCGATGGCCTCGTCGCGGAGCTGCTCGAGGCTCGCGCGGGTGTTGCCGCCGACGCTCTCGAGGGAGGCGGCGAGGGAGAGGATCCCGTGGGCGGTGATCCAGGCCAGGTTGGCGAGCCGGCGCGGATGCAGGGAGGGATGGAGCCTCCCTGCTTCGCGATCGGCTGCGAGGCGCTGCTCGAGTCGATCGTTGATCCGCTGGGAGAGCGGGTAGATCCGCTCGGCGAGGAGCGCCGGCTGCAGGCCGATCCACTGGGGATAGACGTAGGCGAGGCGGAAGGTGGCGAGGTCCGCCGCGTAGCGATCCACCTTGGCGCGGACGAGGGCGGCCAAGGCCGCGACGCCGGAGGGGGCCTGGTCGATGGCGGCCTCGAGAGCGAGCACCTCCTGCTCGAGGATGCTGGCGGCGAGGTTGCCGATCACCTCCTCCTTCGAGCGGAAGTAGTAGTAGACCGCGGGCTTGCTCACGTCGGCTTCGGCTGCGACGGCGGCGATGGTGAGGGCAGCGACCCCGTCTGCTTCGAGGACGCGGCGGGCGGCGTCGAGGATGGCGGCGCGGCGGTCGGCCTGCCTGCGTTCCTTGCGGGCGATGCGGGGGGCGGGAGCGGTCGCCTGCGGTACGTCGCCGCCGGGCGCTGCGTCCGGGTCAGAGCCACGCGGTGGCATCGCGGAGCGCCTCCTTCCCTCCCCGCTCGAGCACCTCGCCGTGGGCCATCACCACCCGGTCGAAGTCCCAGGCGAGGACCCGATCGAGGGAGCGGCGCGCCGCCGCGCGGTCCTTCACCGCCGAGCGCAGGAGGCCGGTCTGCTTCACTCCGCCCAACGCGCCGTTGAGGCGGAGGTAGAGCCGGGTGAGCAGCCCGCGGGCCTGGCGGAAGTGGAAGACGAGATCGGTGCAGACGAGCGTGCGGCTGGGCCGGTGGAGGAAGACCGTCTCGCGCAGGGCGGGGATTCCCTCGATGCGTTGCTGATCGATGACGCCGGCCCACGCCGGGTCGGGGGCCTCGCCGAGGAGCTCGAAGGTGAGCGCCGGGTGCTTGCGCTCGATCCCAGGTGGGCCGTGGAGGCGGGCGCCGGCGAAGCGCCTGGCGGCGTCGGGGAGGAAGAGGTGGTGCAGCAGGTTCGGGGCGACGAGGTGCCGCACCTCGCCGAGGGCGCGGAGTTGCTGCTCGGTGCCCTCGTCCAGTTGTACGGGGGCATGGAGGAGGAGCCCCCTGCCCGGCAGCTCGACGACGGTCATCCGCGCGCCGAGCTGCAGGCCGAACAACGAGAAGGGTGCGTCGTGGATCCAGAGGCCCCTTGCCAGTTCGTTCATCTCGCCCTCGCTTTCTGACCTTCGTTCAGTTTTTCAGAATGAGGTCAAAAGAAGCAAGGGAGTCGACCCTGCAGGGGCGGCGGCGGGTCCCACGTGGGACTGCCGTTCCGTCCCACGCGCCCTGGCCGGGGGCCGGTGCCCCGCGCCGCTCGTCCCACGTGGGACTGCCGTTCCGTCCCACGCGCCCTGGCCGGGGGCCGGTACCCCGCGCCGCTCGTCCCACGTGGGACTGCCGACGCCGTCGGTGATCGTGGCAGCGCTTTGACCTGCCCGTCACCGCGGCGTCACCTCTTTCGCGCATGGGTTGCGTAGCGCGACACGAGCCGCGCAGGTGGTGCGGCGGTGCGGGCCCGCCGCCGCCGGCACGAGCCATTCGGGGGAGAGCGACGATGAACGGGAATCTGAAGATCAATGGCCGGCCGATCGCCGGCGGCGCACTGCGACTCGTCCTCGAGGGCACGCTCGATCACGGCGGCGCGCACCATCTCGCCCAGCACCTGGGCGCACTGCAGGACCGGGCGCTCGTGATCGACTTCTCGCAGCTCCGCGAGGTCTCCGACCTGGCGCTCGGCCTCGTCGCCAGGCCACTCCGCGCGCATCCGCAGCTGCGCGTCACCGGCTTGCGTGATCACGGCAGGCGCATCCTCCGCGCCTTCGGCGTCTCGCTGCTGGATACCGGCGCCGTCCGCGACGCCGCCTGAGCTCATGAAGGCCGGGGCGCTCTGCCGGCACGGGCCATCTTCGCCACGGCGCTCCGTCCAGCGGTCTTCCTGGCGGGCACGACCGCAGCACCCTTCCCCGCTTTCGCCGGCTCGGCACGAGCGGGCGCCGGAGCCGAGGGGGGCTTCTTCGTCACCGGACGACGGGATCTGCGGAGCACCTCGGCGAGCAGCAACAGCGCGTCGGTGGTGGTGAAGAGGCCGACCACCTTCCCCTTCTCCACCACCACCGCCGAGCCGAGCCTGCGGCGCGCCATCTCCGCCGCGACCTTCGCCACGTCGTCGCCAGGAGCGACGGCGTAGACCTCGGGGCTCATCGCATCCTCGACCGGCACCGCGTCCTGCTGCACGTCCTGCAGCGTCTCGATCAGGTGCAGGTCCCGCTGGGACACCAGCCCCACCAGCGCGCCGCCGTGGAGCACCGGCAGGTGGCGGATCTCGTGCTGCCGCATGAGCCGGTGGGCCACCGCCAGCGTCTGGTCCTTGCCCACGGTCCAGGGATTCGGGGTCATCCATGCGCGGACTTTCATCGCGTCCTCCAGGAAGAAGTCCCCCTCTCCCTGCAGCTTCCGCACCGTCCGCGCCTCCCGACGCCTCAAGCCACCTGCATCGCCGCCTCCGCCGCAGCTCCGAGGTCGATGCGCCGGCGCCCCGGGGCGACCGCCTCCACCAGCAGGACGGTCTGCGGGTGGCAGGTGAAGAGCAGCACCTGGTGCTCCCGGGCGAAGTCGGCGACCACGGCGGCGGTGGCAGCGGCACGCGCCGGATCGAAGTTGACGAAGACGTCGTCGAGGAGCAGCGGCAAGCGCAGCCCCCGCCCGGCGAAGGCACGCACCAGACCGAGTCGGATGCAGACGTAGAGCTGCTCGCGGGTGCCGCGGCTCAATGCGCCGGCGTGCACGGCCCTACCCCCTGCGTCGACGACCTCCACCTCCCGGACCCCTGCCGGCTGGCGCACGAGCACGTAGCGGCCCCCGGTGATCTGCTCGAACGCCTCGCTTGCCCAGCGCAGCACCTCGGGCTGCCGCTCCTGCTGGAAGCGCTCGAGGGTGTCGAGGAGCAGGCGCTCGAGCAGCGCCGCCTCGCGGTAGCGGCCCACCGCCGCAGCGAGCTCCGTCTCTGCCACCATCACCAGCGCCGCAGCCGCCGGCACGTCGGCAGAGGCCTCGAGCTCCGCCCGCTCCTTCCGCTGGAGAGCGAGCGCCTCCACCTGGGCCGCGCAGGTGGCCTCGAGCTCGTCGACGATGGCGGCGCCCTTCGCCTTCGCCTCCTCCCACGCCGCCCGGTCTCCCTGCGCGAGCACGACCCGCAGCGTCGCCGCCCGCGGCCCGGCGCCGACCTGCTCGGCGATCTGCACCTCGGCCTCCCTGGCAGCACGGGCGAGCTCCCACCGGCCCGCCAACGACGCGAGGCCGGCGGCGCCCTCCCCGTCGATCCCCGCAGCCTGGAGTAGCTCGGCTACCGACCCCTCCCAACGAGCCGCCGCCGCCCGCACGCCGGCGAGCTCGGCCTCCTCCCGCCTGCAGGCCTCCAGCGTCTCCGCACAGCGCTCGATCGCTCCGAGGCGGTCCAGCGCCGCAGCAGGCGAGAGGCTGCTGCCCAGATCGGAAGCTTCCTTGCGCCAGGCGATCTCCAGGGAGGCGAGTCGATCGGCAGCGGTGTCCTGCGCTGCCACCGCAGCAGCGAGCGCCGCCGCAGCACCGGCGAGCCGCACGTCGAGGGCCGCGACCTGCCGCCGCCGCTCGTCGCCACGTTCGACCGCACGCTCCAGATCCTCCAGGTCGATCGCGCACGATTCGAGCCGCGCCGCATCGATCGGCGCTTCGAGACCGAGCACGAGGCAGGCGCGCTCGATCGCCGCTTCGCAGGCCGCGCGGGCTGCTTCGTTCTCCCGGCTTCCCGCACCAGCAGCGCCTCCGCGAAGCGAGAGGGCGAGGAGACCGGCTGCCAAAGCAGCAACGGCGCCGACCGCCGCTGCAGCAGGTGCCCCCGCCACCCAGGCGAGCGCCGCCACCGCCAGGAAGAGCAGCGCCGCAACCAGGGCGACGCCTCCCAGGCGGCCACTGCCACGATCGCCGCGCTGCAGCAGCCGATCCCGCTCGGCGCAGGCAGCCCGCAGACGAGCCAATGCCTCGCGCCGCTCCCGCACCACCGCCCGGCTCTCCGCCGGGCCCGCCCCGTCGCCCTCGATCGCCGTCCGCTCCGCAGCGAGCCGGGCCTCCTCTGCCGCCGCGCCCTCCCGCACGCGGGTAGCTTCTGCCAGCGCCCGCTCCGCCCGCTCGAGCGCCTCACGTGCCCGGACGATGCGCGCCCGGCGCGACGGGGAGCGGTCGGTAGCCGCGAGCCGCCCCTCGTCCCAGCCCGGCCCCAGCTCCGCCAGGGAGCGCGCGAAGGAAGCGCGCCGCTCCGCCACCGCAGCGGCGAGCGCCTCGCTCCTCCGCATCCGATCGCGCTGCAGTGCCCCGTCCGCCAGCAGCCCCTCCAGCTGCGGCGCCAGGTCCTCCAACACCTCCACGCCCCCAGGCCCCAACACCTCCGCAGCACGCCGCCGCCGGAGCTCGAGGGGCCAGAGCCCGAGCAGCGTCTCGTATCCCGTGAGCGCCCGCCGCTCCGCCTCCAGGGCGCGCCGCGAGGAAGCCAGCGCCTCCTCCAGCTCCCGCTCGCGCGCTTCCAGCGCGCCGTGTCCCAACGACCGCGCCACCGCGGCGTCGTGGGCTCGCCGCGCCTCGACGAGCTCCCGCGCCAGCTCGCGGATCCGCCCGCCCCGGCTCTTGTGCTCCGCCTGCTGTCTGCGCTGCAGCTCCTCCGCCACGCCGGCGACGGAACGCCCCGCGCCCTCGAGCCCGGCGTCGAAGAGCCGCAGCCCCACCTCCTCCGCCGAGAGCCCCTCGAGCCCGGCGAGTTCGTCGAGCCCGAAGGCGAAGACCGTGCGAAAGAGCTCCCCGTTGGCCCCGCGCAGCAGCTGCTCGAAGTGGCCCGCCTCGAGGCGCTCCCCCTCCGCCCCTTCCACCAGCACCGTCCGGCGCTTCTTGCTCCATCGCCCCACCGCGGCCGGACCAGCAGCGGTCTCGAGAAAGAGCCTGCCCCCGTGTTCGCCACCACGGAGCGGCGGATATTTCGGCTCCCGGGATCGGTTGTCCGGAAAGCCGAAGAGCACGCCGCGCACGAACGCGTGGATCGTGCTCTTGCCGATCTCGTTGGGCCCGGTGACCACGTTGAGCCCGGCATCGAGGTCGTCCACCCGGAAGTCCCGCCACCGGCCGAAGCCGTCGATCTGCCAGCCCCGCAGGATCATTCCTCACCTCCCAGCCGATCGAGAGCGAAGCGCTCCGCCGCCCGGAGCAAGGCGAGGCGCTCCTCCCCGTCGGTGGGCTGCAGCACCCGTGCGATCTCGCCGCGGAGGAGCGGCGCGTCGATCCCCTCGACCAGCGCGGCCAGTTCCTCCTCCCGCAGCTGCAGGGCATCGATCCGCCGGAGCAGCTCCCCGGCGAAATCGTCGCGGGCGAGGAGCGCCGCCCGGTCCACGGGCGGCGAGGTGCCGACCGCCACCCGATCCCAGTGGACCCAGGGCTCGCTGCCCGCGGACGCGTCGCGGAGCGAGGCGAGAAGCTCCTCGCCACCGCCCCGTGCCAGATCGTGGTGCAGCGCCGCCCTGCCGCCGATCTCGAGCCGGGCCACGATTCCCTCCACCGCAGGCTCGAGGAGCACCGGCCGGATCCGCTCGAGAACCAGCCGCTCCAGGGAGGCGAGATCTCCTACCCCCGCTGCGTCCACCCGCAGGTTCTCGAAGCGCACCGGCGCCAGCGGCGCGAACTCCACCCCGGCCACCGCCCCCGCCTCCACGTGGACCAGCACCGCCCCCTTGGCACCGCACTCGGTGGCCTTCGGGCTCCGCCCCTGGAGGTTGCCGGGGTAGACCACCCACGACGGCCCGCGCGCGAGAATCTGCCGGTCGTGGACGTGACCGAGGGCCCAATAGTCCAGGCCGCTCGCCGCCAGATCCGCGAGGCTGCAGGGTGCATAGGGATCGTGGCCCTGCTGCCCCTCGACGTGGGCGTGGAGCAGCCCGATCTGCAGGACCGCCTCCGGCCCCCGCCGAAAGGCAGCGGCGAGGTTCTCCCGCTCCTCCCGCCTGCCGTAGCTCACGCCGTGGACCACCGCGAGGCAGCGGCCCTCCCGCACCACCGGCACCGACGAAGGCGCCCCGGCGCCGAAGACGTGGACGCCGGCCGGAAAGCCGCGCAGCGCGCTCCACCCCTCCTCGAGGGGGTCATGGTTGCCGTGCACGACGAAGCAGCCGATCCCCGCGGCGGCGAGCCGCTCCATCCCGCGGTGGAAACGGAGCTGCGCCCGCAGGCCCCGTTTGGGCCCGTCGTAGAGGTCGCCGGCGAGGAGGACGAAAGCCACCCGCCGCTGCACCGCCAGATCGACGAGCCGATCGAAGGCCGACAATGACGCATCGCGCAGCGCCGCTGCCACCGCAGGCTGCAGGGCCCCGAGGCCGGCGAAGGGCGTGTCGAGGTGGAGATCCGCCGCGTGGAGGAAGGAGAAGTCCATGGCCCGCAGCCTGCCACGGGGGTCTGACATTGGAGGCCCCACCGTGACAGGGCCATGACGAAGTCGAGCGATTCCGCTTGCCTGCGTGGACAAACTTTCAATTTTCGTTGAAAGTTCGCCCCCTCGTCCGAGGCCGGAGATCGGTTGAGGGGCGGGAGGGCCGGTGTTAGAAGCCGCGGCTTCGCACCAGCACGAACCGCCACGAGCGGGAGGAGGTCGGTCGATGGTGGGGAAGCAGCGGCTCGCGCGTCACGCACTCGGCGCCTGGACCCCGGGCGTCACGCAGCCGCGCACCGGCACGGGCGCCCTCCGGACCGCCCTCGAGCGCCTCGGGGCGCCGCTCTGCGTCGTCGACGTCGGCGGCCGCCCTGCGGTGGCGGAAGGCGGCGCGGCGCGCCCCGGCGCCGTCGCCGGCGGCGACGCCCTCCCCCTCCTCGGCTACGTGCCCGCCCTGCTCCCCGAGCAGCTCGGCGATGCCGCCTTCCGCGAGGCCCACGGCCTGCGCTACGCCTACGTCGCCGGCGAGATGGCCAACGGCATCGCCTCGGTGGAGATGGTCGAGGCGGTGGCCCGGGCCGGGATGCTCGGCTTCTTCGGTGCAGCGGGGCTCCCGCCGCAGCGGGTCGAAGCAGCGCTCGTGCAGCTGCGCGAGCGACTCGGCGACCGTCCCTGGGGCGCGAACCTGATCCACAGCCCCTCGGATCCCGCCCTCGAGGCGGCGCACACCGAGCTCTTCCTCCGGCACGGCGTCCGCCTCGCCAGCGCCTCGGCCTACCTCGATCTCACCGCGCACGTGGTGCGCTACCGCGTCCACGGGATCCATCGCGCCGCCGACGGCACCGTGGTCACGCCCAACCGGCTGGTGGCCAAGGTCTCCCGCACCGAGGTGGCCCGGAAATTCCTCGCGCCGCCGCCGGCGCACCTCCTGCGCGAGCTCGTGGCCAGGGGGCAGATCACCGAGGAGCAGGCGCGCCTCGCCGAGAGCATCCCGATGGCGGAGGACGTCACCGCCGAGGCGGACTCCGGCGGCCACACCGACAACCGGCCGCTGGTGGTGATCCTCCCGGCGATCCAGGCGGTGCGCGACGAGCTCCAGGAGAAGCATCGCTACGCCGTGCGGCCCCGCGTCGGCGCCGCCGGCGGCATCGCCACCCCGGCAGCGGCAGCGGCGGCCTTCTCCCTCGGCGCCGCCTACGTCATCACCGGCTCGGTGAACCAGGGCTGCCGCGAGGCGGGCACCTCCGATCTCGTCCGGCAGCTCCTCGCCGAAGCCGGCACCACCGACGTGGCGATGGCGCCTGCAGCCGACATGTTCGAGCTCGGCGTGGAGGTGCAGGTCCTCTCCCGCGGCACGATCTTTCCGGTGCGGGCGCAGAAGCTCTACGAGCTCTACCGCGCCCACGAGAGCGTCGAGTCGCTGCCGACCGCGGTCCGAGCGGAGCTGGAGAAGAAGTACTTCCGCTGCACGCTCGAGGAGGCGTGGGAGGGCTGCAAGGCCTTCTTCGCCGAGCGCGACCCGGCACAGATCGACAAGGCGGCGCAGGATCCGAAGCACAAGCTCGGCTTGATCTTCCGCTCGTATCTGGGCCGCTCCTCCGGCTGGGCGAACGAGGGCGTCGCGGATCGCCGCCTCGACTTCCAGGTGTGGTGCGGCCCTGCGATGGGCGCGTTCAACGAATGGGCCCGCGGCAGCTTCCTCGAGAAGTGGGAAGCGCGGCAGGTGGTGCCGGTGGCGCGGAACCTCCTCGCCGGCGCGGCCTTCCTCGCCCGTGTGGCCGCGTTGCGGGCGCAGGGCCTCGCCCTGCCGGCGGAGCTGGAGCGCTTCGCCCCCCGCGAGGCGGAAGCCCTCGACGCGATGTGCGCGCCAGCGCCCGCGCCCGTGCAGCAGCAGCAGCCCGCAACGCCGGCGCGGGAGAGCGGAGAACGGAAGGAAGATGCCATCGCCATCGTCGGCATGGCGGCGCTCTTCCCGAAGGCGCAGGACCTCGCCAGCTTCTGGCGCAACATCCGCACCGGCGTCGACACCGTGGGTGAGATCCCCGCCACCCACTGGTCGCTCGCCGACTACCACGATCCGGATCCGAAGGCCCCCGATCGCACCTACGCCAACGGCGGCGCCTTCCTCGATCCCACGCCCTTCGATCCCACCGAGTTCGGCATCCCGCCGAGCATCCTCGAGGCCACCGACACCTCGCAGCTCCTCGGCCTCGTGGTGGCACGCCAGGCACTCGAGGACGCGGGCCTCGGCGAAGGCGCAGCGTGGGATCGCAGCAGGGCCAGCGTGCTCCTCGGCGTCACCGGCACCCAGGAGCTGGTGATCTCGCTGGGCGCGCGGCTCGGCCATCCGCATTGGAAACGCGCCCTCGACGAGGCGGGCGTGCCGGCGGATCAGGCAGCCGACGTGATCGAGCGGATCGGGCGCGCCTACGTGGGCTGGCAGGAGAACTCCTTCCCCGGCCTCCTCGGCAACGTCGTCGCCGGCCGCATCGCCAACCGCTTCGATTTCGGCGGCACCAACAGCGTGATCGACGCTGCGTGCGCCTCGTCGCTCGGCGCGGTGCACATGGCCTGCATGGAGCTCCAGACCGGCAAGGCCGACGTGGTCCTCACCGGCGGCGTCGACACGCTCAACGACATCTTCATGCATATGTGCTTCAGCAAGACCCCGGCGCTCTCGCCCACCGGTCATGCGCGCCCCTTCTCCGCCCAGGCGGACGGGACGGTGCTCGGCGAAGGGCTGGGCATGCTGGTGCTGAAGCGCCTCTCCGACGCGGAGCGCGACGGCGACCGGATCCACGCGGTGATCCGCGGCATCGGCACCGCGAGCGACGGCCGCGCGAAGAGCATCTACGCCCCGCTGCCGAGCGGCCAGGCCCGGGCGCTCCGCGATGCCTACCGCACCGCCGGCGTCTCGCCGCGGAGCATCGGCCTCCTCGAGGCCCACGGCACCGGCACCAAAGCTGGCGACGCCTGCGAGTTCGAGGCGCTGGAGACGGTCTACGCCGAGGCGAGCGACGAGCGCGGCTGGTGTGCCCTCGGCTCGGTGAAGTCGCAGATCGGCCACACCAAGGCGGCTGCCGGCGCAGCGGGCTTGATCAAGGCGGCCCTCGCCCTGGCGAACAAGGTGCTCCCGCCGACGATCAAGGCGGACGAGCCCAACCCCGCGATGCGGATCGCCGAGAGCCCCTTCCACCTCGCCACCGAGGTGCGGCCCTGGATCCGCGGGGAGACGCCCCGGCGCGCAGCGGTGAGCGCCTTCGGATTCGGCGGCAGCAATTTCCACGCGGTGCTCGAGGAATACCGCGCGGAGCGGACCGCTCCGATCTGGGACGGCGCTGCGGAGATCGTGGCTTTCTCCGGCGCGCACGCAGCAGCGCTCGCCGCCGGCCTCGACGAGCTCGCGGCGATCGAAACACCGGCGCTGCGCACCTTCGCCGCGCGGAGCCGGGCGCGCTTCTCGTCTGCAGCTGCCCACCGGCTGGTGCTGGTGCTCGAAGCAGGCGCCGATCGCCCCCGCCGGATCGAGGCGGCACGCGCGCTCCTCGCGAAGGGCCCCGGCCATCTCGCCGAGGGCGTCCACTACGGCACCGGCGCCGTGGGACGCCTCGCCTTCCTCTTCCCCGGCCAGGGCTCGCAGCGCGTGGGCATGCTCCGCGATCTCACCTGCGCCTTCCCCGAGATGCTCGAGGCGGTGGAGGCAGCGGGCGCGGTGGCGCAGGCGATCTATCCGGCGCCCAGCTCCGATCCCGACGTGCGCAAGGCGCAGCAGGCGGCGCTCACCGCCACCGACGTGGCGCAGCCTGCCCTCGGCGCGGTGGAGGGCGGCCTCCTCGGTCTCCTCGGCCGCTTCGGCGTCCGTCCCGATCTCGTCGCCGGCCACAGCTACGGCGAGCTGGTGGCGCTGCACGCTGCAGGAGTGCTCGACGCCGAGGGGCTGCGCCGGGTCTCGGCGCTGCGCGGCAGGCTGATGGCGGGCGACGGCGGCGACCGCGGCACCATGCTCGCGGTCCACGCGCCGCTCGCGGCCCTCGACGCGCTGATCGCCGAAGAGAAACTCGACGTCGTCCTCGCCAACCGGAACGCGCCGGCGCAGGGCGTGCTCTCGGGCAGCCGCGCGGCGATCGATCGCGCCGAGGCTGCGTGCAAGGCGCGGGGCCTCCGCGCGAGCCGCCTGCCGGTGGGCGCCGCCTTCCACAGCGCCCTCGTCGCCGATGCGGCGGCGGCGTTCCGCGCGGGCCTGGCCGAGGTTTCCTTCGGCGCCGCGGCGCTGCCGGTCTTCGCCAACACCACCGGCGGCGCCTATCCCGCTGCGCCGGAGGCGATGCGCGAGCTGCTCGGCAACCAGCTCGCCGCGCCGGTGCGCTTCGTCGAGCTGGTGGAGTCGCTCCACGCAGCAGGCGCGACCACCTTCCTCGAGGTCGGTCCGCGCACGGTGCTCGGCGGCCTCGTCCGCGCGATCCTCGGCGAGCGACCCCACCATGCTATCGCCGTCGATGCGTCGCAGGGGCAGCGCGACGGCCTCGTCGATCTCGCCCACGCCCTGGCGGCGCTCGCGGCCCGTGGCCACGAGGTGCGCCTCGAGGCCTGGGAGAATCGGCAGCAGCCGCCCCGCAGCGGCGCCGCGCCCCGGCGCCAGATGCGCATGAACGTTCCCCTGACCGGCGCGAACCACCGCGCGCCCCAGCCCCCGCTTCCGCGCAAGGAGCGGCAGGCGCCGCGCGAGATCCCCGCGCAGCCCGAGCCGCCGGCACGCACCCCGGAGATGCCGATGTCCCAGCCCACCGATCCCCAGTCGACCGCGCTGCTGCTCGAGGCGCTCCGCGCCAACGGCGAGACCCTGCGTGCCCTGCAGCTGCTCCAGGAGCAGACCGCGCTGGTGCACCAGCGCTTCCTCGAGGGGCAGGTGGCGGCGCAGCAGAGCTTCGCCGCGCTCCTCGGCGCGCAGCAGCAGCTGGTGACGCAGGCGGTGGGCGGTCCGGTGCCGATGCCGATGCCTATGCCGGTGATTCAGCCGATGCAGCCGATGCAGCTGCCGACGCTTCCCGTCGCGGCGGCGCCGGCGCCCGCGTTCGTGCAGCAGCCGATCCCGGCGACCGCGTTCGTCCAGCAGCCCGTGCCCGCACCTGCGCCTGTGCACGCCGCGCACGCGAATGGCTACGCCGCTGCTGCGCAGCAGAATGGCCACGCGCCCGGCAACGGCGTCTCCCACGCCAACGGCGTCCAGCACCACGCGCCCGCTCCCGCCCCCCGCCCCGCAGCGCCCGCCCCCGTCGCCAACACCGCGGTGGCAGCAGGCAAGGACGTGGTCGCCGAGCTCCTCGCCGTGGTCTCCGAGGCCACCGGCTACCCGCAGGAGATGCTCGAGCTCGACATGGATCTCGAGTCCGATCTCGGCATCGACTCGATCAAGCGCGTCGAGATCCTCTCGCTCCTCGGCAAGCGGATCCCCGACGCCCCCGCCGTCGATCCCGAGAAGCTCGGCAACCTCCGCACCCTGCGCCAGGTGGCAGCCTTCGTTGGCGGCGGCGACGCGAAGCCCGCGCCCGCCCCCGCCGTGGCAGCGGCTGCCCAGCCCGGCGACGCACAGGGCGTCCTCCTCGCCGTGGTCTCCGAGCTCACCGGCTACCCGGAGGAGATGCTCGACCTCGAGATGGATCTCGAGGCCGACCTCGGCATCGACTCGATCAAGCGCGTCGAGATCCTCTCGCTCCTCGGCAAGCGCCTCCCCGACGCCCCCGCCGTCGATCCCGAGAAGCTCTCGGGCCTGCGCACCCTGCGCCAGGTCCTCGAGTTCTGCGCCCCCCGCGAGCGCGGCGCCCGTGCCGCCACCGCCACCAGCGCGGCAGAGCCCGCCCCCGACGCACAACGAGCGTCGCTCCTCCGCCGTGAGGTCGTCGCATCCAGGCTGGGCGAAGGCGCGCCGCGTGCGCTGCCGCAGGGCCCGATCGCCATCACCGACGACGGCGACGGCCTCGCGGGCGCCCTGGCTGCCCACCTCGTCGCGCAGGGCGCCGACGCGAAGGTGCTCCCCCTCGGCGCGGCAACCGACTGTGCCGCGCTGGTGATCTGCGCCGGCCCCGACTGGACCGAGGCGCGCCTCGCCGACGCCTTCGCCCAGGTGCGCGCCGCAGCGCCCACCCTGCGGGAGAAGCGCGGCCTGCTCGCCACCGTCGCCCGCCGCGACGGCGGCTTCGGCCGCCTCGACGCGAGCGCAGGCAACCCCGCCCACGGCGGCCTCGCCGGCCTCGCCAAGACCGCAGCGCGGGAGTGGCCCGAGGTCGCCTGCAGGGCCCTCGATCTCCACGCGCACCTCGCCCCTGCGGAAGCAGCGGCGCTCCTCGCTGCCGAGCTCCGCAGCGAGGGTCCCGAGGAGGTCGGCCTCGGTCCCGCAGGCCGCGTCGGCCTCGCCCTCGCCGCAGCGGAGCAGCCGCAGGCCACCGACCGGATCCGCCCCGGCGAGCTGGTGGTGGTCACCGGCGGCGCCCGCGGCGTCACCGCCGCCTGCGCCGTCGAGCTCGCGAAGGCACGGCGTCCCACCCTCCTCCTCCTCGGCCGCTCGCCCCTCGAGGCGGCGGAGCCCGCCTGGCTCGCAGGCGCCGACGACGAGGCGGCGATCCAGCGCGCGCTCCTCGCCCACCGCTTCACCGGCACGCGCCCCACGCCGCTGCAGCTGCGCAAGGCCTGTGCGGAGGTGCTCGCCCAGCGCGAGATCCGCTCGACCCTCGCCGCCATCGAGGCGGCTGGCGCCACCGCCCTCTACCGCGCCGTCGACACCCGCGACGCGGCGGCCCTCGCGCAGATCCTCGAAGGGACGCGGCGCACCCACGGCCCGGTCCGCGGCGTCGTCCACGGCGCCGGCGTGCTGCGCGACAAGCGGATCGAGGAGAAGAGCGACGAGGATTTCGCCGCGGTCTTCTCCACCAAGGTCGACGGCCTCAAGGCCCTGCTCGCCGCCTCGGCAGGCGACGACCTCGCCTTCCTCGCCCTCTTCACCTCGGTGAGCGGCCGCTTCGGCCGCCGCGGCCAGGTCGACTACGCGATGGCGAACGAGACCCTCACCGCCCTCGCCCTCGCCGAGTCCGACCGCAGGCCGGGCTGCCGCGTGGTGGCGCTCGACTGGGGCCCGTGGGAGGGCGGCATGGTCACCCCCGCGCTGGCGAAGGAATTCGCCCGCGAGGGGATCGCGCTCATCCCGGTGCAGGCCGGCGCGGCGCTCCTCGCCGGCGAGGTCTGCGCAGCGCCCGGCGGCGCGGTGGAGCTGGTGATCGGCGCGGGCTTTCCCGGCGGCAGCGCACCCGAGGTCCCCGAGAAGCGCATCGCCGCAGCGGTGCGCGTCGATCCCGTGACGCACCGCTACCTCGCGGATCACCAGCTCGCCGGCAAGCCGGTGCTGCCGGTGGTGATGCAGATCGAGTTCCTCGCAGCGGCAGCTGCACGCGCCGTCCCCGGCGGCGTGGTGCTGGCGGTGGAGGATTTCCGCCTGCTCAAGGGCGTGATCGTCGAGGGCCCGGTGGATCTCACCGTCTGGCTCGCGGCCCCGACGAACGGCAGGATCGAAGCGGAGCTCCGCGGCGCAGGCGACAGGATCCACGCCCGCTGCACGGTGGTGCTCGGCGCCGGCGCGCCCCTCGCGCCGCTGGTCGAGCCGCAGTCCCTCGCCCCGGCGCCCTACGACGCAGAAGCGATCTACGCCGAACGGCAGCTCTTCCACGGCCCGCGCTTCCACGCGATCGCGGCGGTGGACGGGATCGGCGCGAAGGCGATCGCCACCACGCTCCACACGAAGGCGATCGATTGGATCGAAGGCGCCACCTTCACCACCGCGCCCCTCGCCCT
This sequence comes from Vulgatibacter sp., assembly GCF_041687135.1. Taxonomy (NCBI): domain Bacteria; kingdom Pseudomonadati; phylum Myxococcota; class Myxococcia; order Myxococcales; family Vulgatibacteraceae; genus Vulgatibacter; species Vulgatibacter sp. Next base: position 113,514 of record NZ_JAWLCN010000010.1, read on the forward strand.
CGACGGCGTCTTCCAGGCGCTGGTGCTCTGGTGCCGCGCCCACCTCGGCGCCCCCTCGCTACCGAGCCGCCTCGGCGCCTGGCGCCAGCGTGCGCTCCCCTTGCCGGCGCAGGTGCGGGCGGTGGCGCGGGTCCGCGCCATCGAGGGGAGCACCGCGGTGGCGGACGTCGATCTGCTCGACGAGAGCGGCGCCGTGGTCGCGCAGGTGGAGGGTTACGCCTGCACCGCCAGCGCCTCCCTCGAAGCAGCCTACGGGAGCGCCGCAGCTTGAAGCCTTTTGCGATCGCGATCTGCGCGGCGGCCTGCCGCTTCCCCGCCGCCCCCGATCTCGAGGGGCTCTGGGATCTGGTGGTCGCCAGGAAGAGCGCCGTGCGCGAGGTGCCGAAGGGCCGCTGGCCGGTGGATCCCGCGGCGATGCACGTCGGCAAACTCGGCGTCCCCGACCGCGCCGCGTCGCTGCGCGGCTGCTTCCTCGATCCGGTGGCGCTCGATCCGGCGCTGCGCATCCCCGGCCTCGATCCCGACCGCCTCGACGAGGTCCACCGCCTCGCGCTCCAGGTGGGCGCGGAGGCGTGGCGCGGCGCAAAGACCGACGGTCTCGACAAGGCCCGCGTCGGCGTGATCCTCGCCAACATCGCCCTGCCCACCGAGCGCCTCTCGGCGCAGACCCGCGCCCTGCTCGGCGACGACTTCGCCAGGCGCGCCACCGGCACCGAGGCGCATTTCACGCCGGCAGGCGCGAAGCCTGCGGCAATCGAGCGCCACACCCTCGCCCTCCCCGCAGCGCTCCTCGGGCAGGCGCTCGGCCTCGGCGGCGGCACCACCACCCTCGACGCCGCGTGCGCCTCCTCGCTCTACGCGATCCAGCTCGCCTGCATGGAGCTCGAAGCGGGCCGCGCCGACGCGATGCTCGCCGGCGGCGTCTGCCGCCCCCAGTCGATCTACACCCAGGTCGGCTTCAGCCAGCTCCAGGCCCTCTCGCCCAGCGGCCGCTGCGCCCCCTTCGACCAGAGCGCCGACGGCCTCGTGGTCGGCGAAGGCGCGGGCCTCTTCGTGCTCAAGCGCCTCGAGGATGCGGAGGCGCAGGGCGACACCATCCTCGGCGTGATCCGGGCGGTGGGCCTCTCCAACGATCGCGGCGGCTCGCTCCTCTCACCAGAGAGCGAGGGGCAGCTCCGCGCCATGCGCGCCGCGTGGGATGCGGCGGGCTGGGCCCCGGGCGACGTCGACCTGGTGGAATGCCACGGCACCGGCACGCCCCGCGGCGACGCGGTGGAGCTTTCGAGCCTCGTGGAGCTGCTCGGCGACAGCGACGCCGCCTTCGGATCGGTGAAGGCCAACGTCGGCCACACCCTCACCGCCGCAGGCGCAGCGGCGCTCTGCAAGGTGCTCCTCGCCCTGCGCCACCAGACGCTTCCCCCCGCCACCAACGCCGCAGCAGCGAGCGCCCGCGCGCACGGAAACCTGCGCCTCCTCGAGGCGCCCGCAGCCTGGGAGGCGAAGGAGCGGCCCCGCCGCGCTGCGGTGAGCGCCTTCGGCTTCGGCGGAATCAACGCCCACCTCCTCGTCGAGGAGCACCGGCCCACGCAGCGCGCCACGCAGCGCGCCGCACCGCAGCCCGTGCCGGTGGCGATCGTCGGCATCGGCGCCCACGTGGGCAGGCTCGCGGGCAAGCGGCGCTTTCGCGAAGCGCTCCTCCGCGGCGAGAGCGTGCTCGACGCCCGTCCCGCCTCCCGCTGGCATGGCGTGGAAGGCGAGCCGCTCCCGGGCGCCTGGCTCGAAAGCCTCGAGGTCCCGGTCGGCAGGTACAAGGTGCCGCCCCGGGAGATCCCCGCGCTCCTGCCGCAGCAGCTCCTCGCGCTCGAGACCGCCCGCGAAGCGGCGGCGGACGCGAAGGCCCTCGGCGAGAAGAGCCGCACCGGCGCCGTGGTGGGCCTCGGCCTCGATCCCGACACCAGCTCGTTCCACCTGCGCTGGACGCTGCGCCAGAGCGCGAAGTGTTGGGCGGAGGAGGCGGGCCACCCGCTCGACGACGCGGCCCTCGACGCCTGGGTGGAGGAATTGTTGCCGGCCCTCGGCCCCGCGTTGGACGCCCCCCGCGTCCTCGGCGCCCTCGGCGGCGTGGTGGCGGGGCGGATCGGCAGGGAGCTCTCCCTCGGCGGCCCGAGCTTCGCCATCGCCGGCGCGGAAGGCGCCGGACTCCGCGCCCTCGAGGCGGCGGTGCGCCTGCTCCAGCGCGGCGAGGTCGACGCGATGATCGTCGGCGCGGTGGATCTCGCCGGCGATCTGCGCGCGGTCCGCGCCACCGACGAGCTGCGCCGCTACAGCCGCAGCGGCAGCACCCGCCCCTTCGACGAGAGCGGCGACGGCCCCACCGTCGGCGAGGGCGCGATCGCCCTGGTGGTGAAGCGCCTCGACGACGCAGCCCGCGACGGCAACCGGATCTACGCGGTGGTCCGCGGCCTCGGCAGCGCCACCGACTACGAACAGGCCCTGTCCGCTGCCTGGGCGGAGAGCGGGATCGATCCCGCCAGGGCGACGCTCCTCGCTGCCCACGGCAGCGGCGATCCCGAAGAGGATCACACCGAGGCAGCGGCGCTCCACCGCTTCTTCCCGGCAGGTGACGAGAAACGCTGCGCCATCACCTCCACCCGCGGCGTCCTCGGCGACACCGGCGCCGCAGCGGGCCTGGCCTCGGTGGCCCACGCGGCCCTCGCCCTCTTCCACGAGGTGCTGCCGCCGCTCGCCGGGATCCACACGCCCCGGAAGGGCCTGCCCTGGGACGAGGGCCCCTTCCACCTGCCGCGGGATCCGCAGCCCTGGCTGCGCGACCGCGCCGAGGGAGCCCGGGTCGCCGGCGTCTCCTCCGTCGGCCTCGACGGCATCTGCCAGCACCTCGTCCTCGAGGGCTTCGAGCACGCCCCCGAGGCCTTCCGCGACGAGCGGGCGCTGCCGCTGGGCGAGCGCGCCGCCTCGCTCTTCGTGGTGCAGGGACGCGACGAGGCGGAGCTCGCCGCGCGCATCGCCGATCTGCGCCGCCGCGCCACGGGCGCCCTCGAGCCGCTCGCCGCAGCGTGGTGGCGGGAGCACGGCGTGCAGCCCGGCCTCGCCACCCGCGCCTTCGTGGCGGGGGATCGCGACGAGCTCCTGCGCGCCCTCGAGCGTCCGACGGTGGCCAGGCCGATCGAGGGACGGATCGCCTTCGTCTACCCCGGCTCCGGCAACCATTACGTCGGCATGGGCCGCGCCCTCGGCCTCGCCTTCCCCGAGCCGATCCGCGCCCTCGATCGCACCACCGGCCAGCTGCGCAAGCAGGCGATGCAGGCCTTCTACGCGCCGTGGCGCTGCGACTGGGGCGAAGGCGCCGAGGCCGACGCGGCGCGGCGTCTCGCCGGCGAGCCGGCCCGGATGATGCTCGGCCAGGTGGGCCACGGCATCACCACCAGCGCGGTGCTCCGCCACCTCGGCGTGCACCCGCAGGCGGCGATCGGCTACAGCCTCGGCGAGTCCGCGGCGCTCTTCTCGGTGGGTGCGTGGACCGACCGCGACGGCATGTTCGAGCGCACGCTCGCGACGCCGCTCTTCACCGAGGAGCTCGCCGGCAGCTACGAGGCGGCGCGCCGCGCCTACGGCGAAGCGGGCTGGCACGTGGCGGTGGTGAACCGCGCCGCGCCGGAGGTGCGCGCGTCGCTCCGCGGCGCGGCGGCGCTCCTCATCGTCAACGCGCCGGGTGAGTGTGTGATCGGCGGCAGCCGCGCCGACGTCGAGGCCACCATCGCGGCGCTGGGCTGCGAGGCCCTGCCGCTCGAGGGTGTGCCCACCGTCCATTGCGAGCTGGCGCGCGACGCGGCGCAGGCCTACCACGCGCTCCACGTGCAGCCGACGCAGGTGCCCGACGGTGTCACCGTCTACTCCTGTGGCGACGCTGCGCCCTACGTGCCCACGCCTGGCGCCTGCGCCGACTCGATCCTGCAGAACGCGCTCCATGGCTTCGATTTCCCCGCGGTGATCGAGCGGGCCTGGAACGACGGCGTGCGGATCTTCGTGGAGGCGGGGCCGCAGGGCTCCTGCACCCGGATGATCGGCCGCATCCTCGCGGGGCGCGAGCACCTCGCGGTGAGCGTCTGCCAGCGCGGCGTCGATCCGGCGCGGAGCGTGCTGCAGGCGCTGGCAAAGCTGGCGGAGGCAGGTGTCCCGATCGATCTCGCGCCGCTCTATGGGGTGGAGGGCGGGATCGAAGTCGCGGCGCCGGAGCGGCCCGCGGCGACGGTGCGGGTGGTGGTGGGGCGGGAGTCCGCGCCGCTGCCGCTGCCGCTGCCGCCCTGGAGGAGGAGCGTGGTGGAGAAGAAGGCCCCCGATTACCAGGCGCCCGCGCCCGCCGCGGCACCGGCGCCCGCCGCAGCAACGGCCGACCGCCTCCGCGCGGCGCAGGGTCTGCTCGCACAGGCCGCGCAGACCGCTGCAGCCCACGGCCGCTTCCTCGAGCACGCCGCAGGCTCCTTCGCGCTGCAGCAGCAGGCGATCGCCCAGCGCACGCAGCTGCTGGCCCGGCTCGGCGGCGCCACGGTCGCGCCGGCACCGACGCCGATGCAGGCGACCCCCGTCGCGCCCAGCCACACGGCCGCCCCGATGCAGCCCAACGCCGCGGCGCCCAACCACGCGGTCACGTTCGAAGCCCCCCGCAGCCTCGACCGCGACGCCTGCATGGAATACGCGATCGGCTCGATCGCGAAGGTCCTCGGCCCCCGCTTCGCCGAGGTCGACGGCTACCCCACCCGCGTGCGCCTCCCCGACGAGCCGCTGATGCTCGTCGACCGGATCACCGCCATCGCGGGAACGCCCGGCAGGATCGGCCCCGGCCGCGTCGTCACCGAACACGACGTGCACGAAGGCGCCTGGTACCTCGACGGCGGCCGCGCCCCGGTCTGCATCAGCGTCGAGGCAGGCCAGGCCGATCTCTTCCTCTCCGGCTACCTCGGCATCGATCTCCTCACGAAGGGCGAGCGCGTCTACCGCCTCCTCGACGCGCAGGTGATCTTCCACCGCGATCTCCCGAAGGCCGGCGAGCGGATCCGCTACGACATCCGCATCGATCGCTTCATCCGCCAGGGCGACACCCACCTCTTCTTCTTCGCCTTCGACGGCACCATCGACGGCGAGCCGCTCATCACCATGCGGAGCGGCTGCGCCGGCTTCTTCAGCCCGGCGCAGCTCGCCTCGGGCAAGGGGATCATCGGCGACCTGCCGAAGGACGACGCCCCGCCCCGTGCCGGCAGCAAGCCCTTCGCGCCGCTCCTCCCCGTGGCGCGGGAGAGCTACGGCGACGCCGAGGTGGAGGCGCTCCGCCGCGGCGATCTCGCGGCGGCCTTCGGCCCCGCCTTCGCCGGCATCGACCTCGCCGAATCGCTCCGCCTGCCCGGCGGGCGGATGGCGCTGGTCGATCGCATCGTCGAGCTCGATCCGGCAGGCGGCCGCTACGGCAAGGGGCGGATCACCGGCGAGGCCGACATCGCCCCGGACGATTGGTTCCTCACCTGCCACTTCTCCGACGATCCGGTGATGCCGGGCACGCTGATGTACGAGTGCTGCCTGCACACGCTCCGTGTCTACCTGCTCCGCCTCGGCTGGGTCTTCGACGCGGCGGACGCCCCGGCGGATCTGCACGTCGCGCCCTTGCCCGGCAACACCAGCAAGCTGCGCTGCCGCGGCCAGGTGACGCCGACCACGAGGCGGGTGCGCTACCGCGTCGACATCCGCGAGATCGGCTACGGCCCCGAGCCCTACGTCCTCGCGGACGCCTCGATGTTCGTCGACGACCTCCACGCCATCGAGATGGAGGGGATGAGCCTGCGCTACGCCGGCGCCACCGCCGCGCCGATCGAGGCGCGCTGGCGCGAGGAGCGCCACCCGACCTTCGGCAGGGATCACGTGCGCGCCTTCGCCGGCGGCAAACCCTCCGCCGCCTTCGGCGATCGCTACGCCCGCTTCGACGGCGGGATGCGCATGGCGCGGCTGCCGCGGGCGCCCTTCTCCTTCGTCGACGAGATCCGGGCCACCGCCGGCAGGCGCTGGGAGCTGAAGGCCGGCGCCGCTGCAGAAGGGCGCTTCGCCGTCGTTCCCGACGCCTGGTATTTCGGCGCCGGCCGCTCCGGCGAGATGCCCTACGCCGTGCTCCTCGAGGTGGCGCTCCAGCCCTGCGGCTGGCTCGCCGCCTACCTGGGCGCTGCGCTGAAGAGCGAAAACGAGCTCTTCTTCCGCAACCTCGAGGGCAGCGCCACGCAGCACCGCCCCGTGCTTCCCGACGAAGGGGAGCTCGTCACCACCTGCACCCTCGACTCGGTCTCCGAGGCAGGCGGGATGATCCTGCTCCAATACCGCTTCGCCACCGTGGGCGAGCGGGGCCCGGTGATCGAGGGCACCACCCGCTTCGGCTTCTTCCCCGAGCGCTCGCTGGAGAAGCAGGCGGGGCTCGGCGTCGACGGCGCCTCCCTCGAGCGGCCCACCGCCGCACCGGTGGAGCTGCCACGCGAGGCGCCGCTCCAGCCCCACGAGGCAGGCGTCACCGGCGATCCCGATCAGCTCCGGACCAGCTGGCCCGCCCCTGCCCTCGGCCTGCCCGCAGGCGCCTGGCAGATGCTCGACCGCGTGGCGCTGCAGCACGAGGGCGGCCCCGACGGCCTCGGCCTCGCCGCGGGCCTGCTCGACGTCGATCCGCAGGCCTGGTTCTTCCACGCCCACTTCTTCCAGGATCCGGTGATGCCCGGCTCGCTCGGCGTCGAGGCCTTCCTCCAGCTCCTGCAGCGCTGGCTCCTCGGCCGCTTCCCGGAGAAGGCGGCGACCCACCGCGTCGCCTCCGCCAACGGCGCGCCCCACCGCTGGATCTACCGGGGCCAGGTCCGCCCGAAGGATCGGACGGTCGAGGTGATCGTCCACCCGACCGCCATCACCCAGGGTGAAACACCGACGGTGAAGGCAGACGGCTGGCTCCTCTGCGACGGACAGGTGATCTACTCCATGCGCGACTTCAGCCTGCAGCTCGTGCCCAAGGATGCCCGCTGATGCGCTGGTCCCGGGTCCACGTCGAGGCGATCGGCTACGAGCTCCCCGAGGAGAAGGTGCGCTCCACCGATCTCGAGGCGCGCCTCGCGCCGCTCTACGAGAGCTTGCGCCTGCAGCCCGGGCAGCTCGAGGCCCTCACCGGGATCCGGGAGCGCCGCGTCTGGCCGGCGGGCACCCGGATGTCCGACGTCGCGGCGAAGGCAGCACGCAAGGCCCTCGCCGACGCGGCCCTCGACCCGCACGATCTCGGCGCGGTGGTCTACGCAGGCGTCTGCAAGGACGACCTCGAGCCCGCCACCGCCTGCGCCGTCGCGGCGGCGCTGGGCACCAGCCCCGACGCCTGGGTCTTCGACGTGGCCAACGCCTGCCTGGGCGTCCTCAACGGCATGGTGGAGATCGCCAATCGGATCGAGCTCGGCCAGATTCACGCCGGCCTCGTGGTCTCGGCGGAGAGCTCCCGCCACATCGTCGACCAGACCATCGACCGGCTGCTGGCGGCGCCCTCCCTCGAGGAGCTGCGCAGCTGCCTCGCCACGCTGACTGGCGGCTCCGGCGCCGTCGCGGTGCTGCTCACCGACGCCTCGCTGGCGAAGAAGCGCCACCGCCTCCTCGGCGGCGCCGCCCTCTCCGCTCCGGCCCACCACGGCCTCTGCCGCTGGGGCCCGCCGGCGGGCCTGCTCGGCGAGATGCCCTCGGTGGCCAACACCGACGCCTCGGCGATCCTCACCCACGGCGTCGATCTCGGAAAGCGCACCTTCGCCCGCTTCCTGGGCGCACTCGACTGGCAGGGCGCCGACATCGACAAGGTGATCTGCCACCAGGTCGGCGGCGGCAACCGCAAGGCGATCCTCGGCACCCTGGGGATCGACGAGCGCCGCGACTTCTCCACCTTCCCGACCCTCGGCAACATGGGCACGGTGGCGCTCCCCGCCACCGCCGCCATCGCGGATCAGGTGGGCTTCCTCCGGGCGGGCGACCGCGTCGGCTTTCTCGGCATCGGCAGCGGCCTCAACTGCCTGATGCTCGGTGTGCAGTGGTGACCGCCATGACCTTCGACCTCGCCCCGCATCGCAGCGAATATCCCTGGACCGGCAAGCACCTCGACGTCGGCGGCGGCGTGCGCCTCCACTACCTCGACGAAGGGAGCGGCGAGCCGGTGGTGATGCTCCACGGCAATCCCACCTGGTCCTTCTACTTCCGCCACCTGGTGCGGGCGCTCGCGCCGACCCACCGGGTGATCGTGCCGGATCACGTGGGCTGCGGCCTCTCCGACAAGCCCGGCGACGATCGCTACGACTACACCCTGGAGCGCCGCGCTCGGGACATCGGCGCCCTCCTCGATCGGCTGGAGCCCGAGCGGAAGATCACCCTCGTGCTCCACGACTGGGGCGGGATGATCGGCCTGGTCTGGGCGATGCGGCACCTCGAGCGGATCGAGCGGATCGTGGTGCTCAACACCGCCGGTTTCGGTCTGCCCGAGGGGCGGATCCTCCCCTGGCAGATCGGGATCATCCGCCACCTGCCCCAGGTGCTCACCGGCGCGGTGCGCGGCTTCAACGCCTTCGCCCGCGGCGCAGCGGCGCTCTGCTCCACCGTGCCCGGCAGGATGACGCCGGCGGTGAAGGCCGCCTACCTGGCGCCCTACGACAGCTGGCAGAACCGCATCGCGGTGCAGCGCTTCGTCGAGGACATCCCCCTGCAGCCCGGTGACAAGAGCTGGGAGCTGGTCGCGGCGGTGAAGAACGACCTGCCCCGGCTCGCCGGCATCCCGGTGTTGATCTGCTGGGGCGCGAAGGATTTCTGCTTCGACGACCACTTCCTCGCGGAGTGGAAGAAGCGCGTGCCCCATGCCGACGTCCACTACTTCGAGGACGCGGGCCACTACGTGCTCGAGGACGCCCACGAGCGGATCGTGCCGCTGGTGCGCTCCTTCGTCGGGGTCGGGGCGTGATCCGGGAAGCAGCGCCGCAGCAGCCGGGCTGCAACATCGCCTCCCACCTGCCGGCGATGGCCAGGCTCCAGCCCCACCGCCGCGCGGTGGTGGCGCCTGCAGGCAGGGACGCGCAGGGCCGGGTCACCTGGTCCCACCTCACCTTCGCCCAGCTCGACCAGCGCTCCGACGCCATCGCCAGGGGCCTGCGCCGCGTAGGCGTCGCGCGCGGCACCCGCACCGTGCTGCTGGTGAAGCCCTCCCTCGACTTCTTCGCCCTCACCTTCGCCCTCTTCAAGCTCGGCGCGGTGATCGTGCTCATCGATCCGGGCATCGGCCGCAAGGCGCTGGTGCGCTGCCTCGACGAGGTGGAGCCGGAGGCCTTCGTCGGCATCCCCGCCGCCCACGTGGCGCGGCTCCTCTTCCGCAAGCCCTTCCGCAAGGTCCACACCCTGGTGACCGTGGGCCGGAAGCTGTGGGGTGGCCACACCCTCGAAGATCTCGTCGATCCGGGCCCCTTCGAGATGGCGCCGACGACGCCCGATGAGGTGGCGGCGATCCTCTTCACCTCCGGCAGCACCGGGATCCCCAAGGGCGCGGTCTACACCCACGGGATCTTCGACGCGCAGGTCCGCCTCATCCGCGCGCTCTACGGCATCGAGCCCGGCGAGATCGATCTGCCTACGTTTCCGCTCTTCGCCCTCTTCGATCCGGCGCTGGGGATGACGGCGATCCTGCCCGACATGGACGCGCGCTTCCCGGCCCGCGCCGATCCGGCCAGGCTCCTCGAGGCCATCACCGATCACGGCGTGACCAATATGTTCGGCTCGCCGGCGCTCCTCGACAATCTCTCCCGGCACTGCGTCGCCAGGGGGCTCCGCCTGCCCACCCTGCGCCGCGTCCTCTCCGCCGGCGCGCCGGTGCGCAGCGACGTGCTCGCGCGGACCGCCGCGCTCCTCGATGCGCCGGCGCAGGTCTTCACCCCATTCGGCGCCACCGAATCGCTGCCGGTCTGCAGCATCGGCAGCGAAGAGGTGCTCCGCGAGACCGCCGCGGGCACCGCAGCGGGGAAGGGGATCTGCGTGGGCCGCCCTGCGCCGGAGATGCTGGTGCGGATCATCCACACCAGCGACGAGGCGATCGAGCGCTGGTCCGACGAGCTGCTCGTGCCCCGCGGCACCGTGGGCGAGATCACCGTGCGCGGCCCCGTGGTCACACCCGGCTATTTCGCCAGGCCCGAGCAGACGCGGCTCGCCAAGATCGACGACGGCGGCCAGGTGGTCCATCGCATGGGCGATCTCGGCTGGGAGGACGAGGAGGGCCGGATCTGGATGTGCGGCCGCAAATCGCATCGGGTCGAGACGGCGGCAGGTACGCTCTACCCGGTGATGGTGGAAGAGGTGCTCAACCAGCACCCGGCCGTGCTCCGCACCGCGCTGGTCGGCGTGGGGCCGAAGGGTGCGCAGCAGCCGGTGCTGCTGGTGGAGCCCGAAGCCCACGCCTCCACCGCCTGCCTCGTCGACGAGCTGCGCACGCTGGCCGCCGGCAACGCGGCCACGGCGGGCATCGAGGATCTCCGGCTCCACGAGAAACCCTTCCCCGTCGACGTCCGCCACAACGCGAAGATCGAGCGGGAGAAGCTCGCCCGCGCCGCGGCGAAGCGGAGCGCGCGGTGAAGGCCCTCGTCACCGGCGGCGGCGGCTTTCTCGGCTCCAACCTGGTGCGGGCGCTCCTCGCCCGCGGCGACGAGGTGCGGGTCCTCGCGAGGGGCGACTATCCGGCGCTGCGCGCCCTCGGTGCCGAGACGCTCCGTGGCGACGTGAGCGACGGGGAGGCGGTCCGCGCCGCGTGCGCCGGCATGGAGGTTGTCTTTCACACCGCCGCCCTCGCCGGCGGCTGGGGCGATCCGCGGCGTTACGAGGCGGTGAACGTCGGCGGCACCGAGAACGTGCTCGCCGGCTGCAGCGCTGCAGGTGTGCCCGTGCTCGTCCACACCAGCACGCCCAGCGTGGTGCACGTGGGCGGCGACATCGAGGGGGGCGACGAGTCGCTTCCCTACGCCGACGAGTTTCTCGCCGACTACCCGCGCACCAAGGCGGAGGCGGAGCGGCGGGTCCGCGCGGCGAGCGACGAGCGCCTGCGCACCGTCTCGATCCGCCCGCACTTCATCTGGGGTCCGGGGGATCGCCACCTGCTGCCGCGGCTCGTCGAGCGTTCCCGCGCCGGCAGGCTGCGGCGGGTGGGCGGCGGCGATCCGCTGGTCGACACCATCTACGTGGACAATTGCGTCCACGCCCACCTGCTCGCCGCCGACCGCCTGCGCGCTGGTGCGGCGATCGGCGGCAGGGCCTATTTCGTCAGCGACGGCGAGCCGGTGGGCGTCTGGACCATGGCCAACCGCATGCTCGAAGCTGCTGGCGAGAAGCCGATCGCGGGGTCGGTCCCCCGCTTCGTCGCCCACGGCGCCGGCGTGATGCTCGAGGCGTGGCACCGCCTGACCGGCAACGAGCGCGAGCCGCTGATGACCCGCTTCGGCGCCTCGCAGCTCGGCCACGCGCAGTGGTTCGACATCGGCGCCGCCCGGCGCGACCTGGGCTACGAGCCGATCGTCTCCCGGGAGGAAGGGCTCCGCCGCCTGGCGGCGCGCTTCGCCACGCCGTCGGTGTGAGCATCTTTGAACGACCGGCAGGAACGTGGGTGGCAAGGGGCCGAGGGGTATCGTGACCGAGTCGAAAAGCGGAGCGCTGGCAGGCTTCGGCAGGCAGATCCTCGACGGCCTGGACGTGATGGTGGTGGTCGTGGGCCTCGAGGGCGGCGTTCTCGAGGTGAACCGCGCGGTCGAGCGGGCGACCGGGTTGGCCCGAGGAGCCCTCCTCGGCCGCAGGGTCTGGGAGGTGGTGGAGGAGCTCTCCCGCAACCCGCCACAGGCACGGAGCGGCGCCGACTTCGCGGCGATGACCTACCCGTGGTACCGCGAGCACGAGATCCGTGGAGCGGACGGCTCGCTTCGCACCATCCGCTGGTGCACCGACGCCGTGCGCGACGAGGCCGGCGCCGTTCTCTTCTACGTCGCCACCGGCGAGGACGTCACCGAGGCCCGGGCGGCACGCGCCGCCCTCGAGGAGCAGCTGCGCCTGCAGCAGACCCTGATCGACACCATCCCCGCGCCGATCTTCTACAAGGGGACCGACGGCAGGTACCTGGGCTGCAACGAGGCCTTCCTCCAGATGCTGGGCAAGCGCCGGGAGGAGATCGTCGGCAGGACCACCGCCGCCACCTCCCCGTCGGCCCTCGCTTCGGAGTACGACGCGCGGGATCGGGCGCTCTTCGAGAACCCGGGGGTGCAGCGCTACGAGTGGCAGGTGCGCTGGGCGGACGGAAGCGTCCGGGACGTGCTCTTCTCCAAGGCCACCTGGACCACGGGCGAGGGTGCCGTCCAGGGGCTCGTCGGCGTGATCCTCGACATCACCGAGCGCAAGCGCTCCGAGCAGGCCCTCGAGGCCCGGGTCCGGGAACGGACCGCGGAGCTCGCAGCAGCCAAGGAAGCGGCGGAGTCGGCGGATCGCGCCAAGAGCGAGTTCTTGAACATCGCCTCCCACGAGCTGCGCACGCCGCTCACGGCCCTGCGGGTGGCGCTGCAGCGCGGGCGCCGCGAGATCGAGGACGGACGCCCGGTGAGCGGCGAGCTCCTCGCCAGGATGGAGCGCTACCTCGGCCGCCTCGTCCGCCTGGCGAGCGACCTGCTCGAGGCGTCCCGGCTCGAGCGGGGGCAGCTGCTCATCCACCCAGCGCCGGTGCAGCTCGAGCGGCTCCTCACCTCGGTGGTCGAGGACTACGCGGCCCTCGCGCCGGGACGGGCGATCGATCTGGCCCTCGGCGACTCGCCGGCGGTGGTGCTGGGCGACGCCGACCGGCTCGCCCAGACCTTCGCCAACCTCCTCGACAACGCCCTCAAATACGCACCTCCCGAGGCGCCGATCGAGATCGCTGCCGAGCGCGCGGCGGGTGGGGTCCAGATCTGCGTCAGCGATCGCGGCCCCGGCATCCCGCCGGAGGGCGAGCCGCAGCTCTTCACCCGCTTCTTCCGGCTCCCCGCCTCGACCCACCTGCCGGGGCTGGGGCTCGGGCTCAACATCGCCCGGGAGATCGTCGAGCTGCACGGCGGCACCCTGCGCTACGAGGCGCGGCCCGGCGGCGGGAGCCGCTTCCTCGTCTGGCTCCCGACCGGCGATCAGGCGATGGCCCTGTAGCGCAGAATCTCGGGGGGGCGGTCCACCAGCGAGCCGAGGCCGGCGGCGGTCTCGGAGATGTGGACCGAGGAGAGGTGCGCGTCGAGATGGGCGTCGCTCACCCACGTCTCGACGAAGACGAAGGCGCCGGACCGCTCCCGCTGCTCGTGGAGCTCGTAGCGCAGGCAGCCGGCCTCGACGCGCGTCGGCGCCACCAGGGCGTGGAGCAGCCGGCGCAGCTCGTCTTCCTTCCCCGGCTTCGCAAAGAGACGCGCCACCACGTGGACCCGTTCGGACATTCCTGCCTCCCGTCGATAGGCGTCAGGGTCGCAGAATTCGACGGCGCCCGCGATCGGGGATCGCGGGCGCCGATTCGTTCGGATCGCGGTGGGTCGGTCAGTGACCGACGTTGCGGTGCACCTTCTCCGGCGCGAACTCGGAGTTCTGGCCGTGGCAGGTGGCGCAGCTCTCGCGGGCCTCGGCACCGGTGCCGATGGTGTTGAGTTCGATGTGGACCCGCGTGGTCTCGGAGTCGTGGCACGAGGTGCAGACGCTGGCGCCTGCGGGCGTGACCTTCACCACCGTTCCGACCTTGTCGACGATCGTGGTGGGGAGGCGCTTCGCCGCACCACCGAGGTTGGTGGTGTCGTCGTTCAGGTGGCAGACCGTGCAGTTGGCCGTGCTGGTGGGGAACCCGAAGTGCGAGAAGTCGTGCATCGAGTTGCCGTAGCCGTAGACCACGTAGGGGTTCTCGCGGTTGGCCGCACCGTGGATGGCGTGGATCATCACGCGCATGTCGATGGTCTCCGGATCCCCTGCGTCCACGGGCCGCCGCGCCGCGTCGCTGCCGTTGGCGTTGTGGCACATCACGCAATACTCGGGGTTGTTCCGGTTGCCGCCATGCATCTCGATGTTGCTGTGGCAGCTGTTGCAGGTGTCGGCGGTGACCACCTCGCGAGGCGGCACGGCCTGCGCGTCGGTGACCGCCACGTAGGAGACGGGGTTCGGCGCGCCGACCTGGCCGCCGGCGCTGAGGGCGAGGCGGCCCTCCATCGCCACCGCCCAGGTGCCGTCGATGTCGGCGGGCAGGGCTGCGGGAGCGACGTAGGTGTAGCTGCCGTTGCCGTTGGCGGTGAGCGTGCCGGCGCCGGAGCCGATGACGTTCCAGGTGATGTAGCGCTCGTAGCCGACCGTCGGGCCTGCCACCGTCACGGCGAGGCGGTTGAGCGTCGCGCCCGCAGGCGGTGCGGCGACGTCGAAGGGAGCGCCCGTGCCGTCCGTCGCGGTGAAGCGGATGGTGGGCGTGCCGCCCGGCGTGAAGTCCTGCACGCCGTCGATGGCCAGCCGCAGCGCGGGCCGCGAGGGGTCGAGGCTCGGCAGCAGATGGGCCTGCGCCATCGCGTTCTCGTTGTGGCAGCCGGTGCAGGTGGCGGTAGCGCCGAGGGCGCCACCGCTGTGGAGGGTGTAGCCGTCGGGGACCGCGCCGGACTCGATCCAGGTGCGGTCGTGGCAGGAGAGGCAGGCCTTCGCCGAGGCGCGCGTGTCCGGGACCGCCGTGTCGGCGGCGTGGCAGGTCTGGCAGTTGCGCATGTCCTGCGGGTAGCCGACGTGGCTGTAGTCGTGGACCGAGCCGCCGTACCCGATGATCTCGTAGGTCCCGCCTGCCTGCACCGAGGGCAGGTTCATGCCCCGGTGGATCTTGTGGACCAGCGAGGTGAAGCCGATGTCGTTGCCCGACTGCGCATCCTTGTAGCCCGTGATGTGGCAGGTGACGCAGTAGTCGGGATCGTTGCGGGCGCCGCCGTGGAGTTCGAGCTTCACGTGGCAGGTGTTGCAGGACATGGCGTCGACGACGTGGCGCTTCGCCAGCGGCGCGCCACCTGCGGGGACGAAGGAGAAGGTCCAGTTGTCCGTCTCGCGCCTGCCGTCGATCATCCTGCGATCGGCCTGGCCGGAGACGACGTAGGTGGCGCTCGTGTCGTAGCCCTCGGGCAGCGCCGTCTTGAAGGTATAGGTGTAGACGCCGGGGCTCGTCTGCGTCGTCACGCCGCCGCCATCGGTGGTCGGCTGGGGCGCCGTGACGTCGCCGGCGGTCTCGATGCGCATCACGATCGGCTCGTACTCACCTGCGGAGCCGTCGGGGTTCTGCGTCGCCTTCACGATGTTGAAGCGGACGGAGAGGGTCTCCGCGTCCTTGTCGATGCCGACGTTGAAGCGGTCGGTGACGATGTAGTCGACCACCGGCTTGCGGTCCTGTCCGATGGTGACGCCGCGCACGGTCAGCTGCATGCCGTCGCTGGTGGGACCTCCGATCGGATCACCGGGAGGCCCCTCCGGTCCCCGCGGACCGATGGGACCGGGGTCGCCGGTATCTCCCTTGTCACCCGTGTCTCCCTTCTCACCAGGTGCGCCCGGTTCCCCGGGCGTGCCGGGTGCGCCGGTTTCGCCCGGTGCGCCATCCACACCCGCTTCGCCTATCGGCCCCCGGCAACCACCAACTGCAACGAGCAGGATGGCGCAGGCGGTCCATCGCACGACCGATCTCATAGTTCCTCCACCGCGGGCCTCGATCGGCCAGCGGGTTCCACGACGACGGAAGCCCCACGAGGAAGGTCGACGAACCGGCCCTCCGTTCGAGTGGTGCAACGGGCCGCAATGCATCGGGCGGGCCGCTCCGTCGAAATGGGGATGGATCGGGAGCGGGAGGCGGTTGAAAGCCCGCCGACGGAGCCGGCGCAGCCCCATCGCGGCGGTGCAGCGCCCCCCGGGCAGCCCCCGCTCCCCCGCGCCGGGATGGCGGCAGGTCGCGCAAAGCGTGCAGCAGGCGGAAGGCAGCGCGCAGCGGCTGCGCGCTGCCACAGCGGCCAAGCGCATCGCTTTGTCCGGGCTGCGAGCGTCGCTGCAGGGCAGATGCGCCGGCTTTCGCGCCGTTTCGACGCGCTGGCACGGCGAGTGCCTTAGCGGTCCGCCGAACCCCGCTCAAGGGATTCTGCGTTCCGCAGGGAGTCCGCCGTGCATCCCGAAACCACGACCGAAAGAGAGCCGGTTCGCCCCGCAGTCCTCGCCGTGTTGGCGATGGTCTTTGCGCTGCTGGCGGCCGTGCTCGTACAGACCTGGCCTGCCTCGGCCCACGCAGAGGAGGCGAGCCCCGGCGACGAGTCCGGCGGCGCGATGGAGATGGAGCTCGACCTCGACGCGCTCGAGGAGCCGCCGATCCCCGCCAATCCGCACGGTGGTGGCGGCGGCGGGATCACCGCCTTCGACGGCAAGGTGCGGATCATGGGCCGCTTCGACGCGACCTACGAGCTCACCAATCCCGCGGAGGACGATCACGAGATCCGCAACGGTGACTTCAAGAGCTACCACCACCACATCTTCATCAAGGCATCGCCCTCGCAGAAGGTGGGGCTCTTCGCCGAGGTGGTCGACGGGCTCTTCTTCGAGGCGAGCTGGAAGCCCTTCGAGCGCATGGAGTTCAAGGCCGGCAAGATCCTCGTGCCCTTCGGCGACCCCGGCTTCCATCGGTACTACGCCGCGGTGCAGGGCGATCCCACCACGGGCATCCTGCTGCCGAACGTGTGGGCGGAGTACGGCGCCACCCTGGGCTGGGAGCTCGGCTACATCGGGCCGGTGTCGGTGCACTCGGACACCTACACGGTGAAGGGATCCTTCGACAAGGATCCGACCAAGACCCTCCAGCTCAACCGGCCTGCCACCGGCAACCGCTTCGCCGTCGGCGAGCGCCTCACCTTCGGCTGGAACCGGATCACGCTCTCCGGCTCGCTCTACTACGACGAGTGGAACCTCGGCTACGACCTCTTCCTCTACGGCGTCGACCTGAAGATCGACTACGGCCTCATCGCCGTGCCCTTCCTCAAGGACCTGCGTTTCAAGGGCGGCATCGCCCGGGCCGAGGTCGAGAACGGCGAGACTGGCGACTACTACAAATACGCCGACTACTTCGAGCTGGCGTACGGCGGCTTCGCGGAGTGGGTCACGCCGCGGCTGCGCTACGGCTCGTACATCGACGACAGCAGGCTGATCACCAACAAGGACCTGCACAACTGGAGCGCGGCGCTCGTCATCCCCGCCGACGTCCTCACCTTCACCGCCGAGTACCTCTGGCAGATGGAGGAGGTCGACGAGGTGGACAACGATCTCTTCCGCCTGATGGTCGCTCTCGACTTCTGATTTCCGAGCGCGCGAGCGCCCGAAGGAGCTTTGCCATGTTCGGCATCACGCTGCGCAAACTGCCCTGGTACGCGAAGGTGATGATCACCGGCTACCTGATCGCCATCGCCGGCGGCTACGTCTACGCGATGGGCAACCTGGCCCTGGCGGTGGGCCTCACCCCCGACGACATCGTCACCCACTACTACGGCAACGAGGCCACCCAGCAGCATCTGCGGGAGGAAGCCGCCGGGCCGAAGGTCGCCGCGGGCGAGGCGGTGGAGGAGGAGCTCGACCTCGACCTCGGTGGCGACGAGGAAGCTGCACCTGCAGCGGCGGCTGCCGCAGAAGCTGCGCCCGAGGAGGAGATCCTGCCCATCCCCTCCTTCAAGAGCCTGGTGGGCGAGGGCCACTTCCACATGTTCGGCATGACCTCGTTCTTCTTCGGGCTCACGCTGATCGCGCTCTTCCTCGAGGTCGGCGAGAAGCGCAAGGCGGTCCTCGTGCTCACGCCGTACGTCGGCATCCTCTTCGACAACCTCTCGATGCTGGCCACCCGCTTCCTCGGCCCGGGCTTTGCTTTCCTGATGATGGCATCGGGAACGCTGATGGCCCTCAGCTTCCTCGGGATCTTCGTCCACGCAATGTACGAGATGTGGCTCAAGCGCAGTGTCGTCGAGCCCGTCAAGGAGTCTGCTCATGCGCTCGCTGCTTAAGTTCGTCCTCCCCTCGCTGCTCGCCTTCACCCTGCTCACGCCCTCCGTCGGCGCCGCCGAGGAGCTGGTGAGTTTCAAGGAAGGCGCCAAGCGCATGCTCTCCGGGGCCAAGAAGGCCTCGAAGCTCGACGTCACGCCCACCGACGAGGAGAAGGCGAAGATCAAGGGCATGGGCGTGAATCCCGATGCCACCTACTCCTTCCTCATCGGCAAGGACGAGGCGGGCGCGCCGGTTGCGGCGGGCATCGTGGTCGACCAGGCCGGCAAGGAGGGGCCGATGCGCGTCGGCGTCGCCCTCGACCCTGCCAACGGCAAGGTGAAGGAAGCGTTCGTGATGCGCTTCGAGGAGGAGCGCGGCAAGCCGGTGAAGGAGGCCTCCTTCCTCGGCCAGTTCAAGGGCAAGGGGCCGTCCGACGCCATCACCGGCGGCAAGGACATCGACATCGTCTCCGGCGCGACGCACTCCTCGAAGGCGGTGGCCGAGGCGGTGAAGCGGGCGGTGGCGAGCTACAAGGTGCTCGTGCTCGACCGCGGCACGAAGTGAGGTGGGCCATGCGTAGGTTCGTAGTCCTGGCAGCTGTCGCGCTCTTCGCGGTCGCATGCGGCACCAACGATCCCTTCGGCCGCGGCGAGGCGACCGAGAAGGCCGACGAGGGCGGCGGCACCGGGGCGACCGGTGGCGGCACCGGTGGCACCGGCGCCACGGGTGGTGGCTCCGGCGGCGGCGCGGGGGGCGCAGGTGGCGGCGGCATCGGCGTCTCGTTCACGGTGGACGTCGATCCGATCCTCGACGCGAAGTGCGCCTCCTGCCACGCGGGTGGGCCGGGTGGCCTGGTGATCACCGGCGATCCGTCGAGCGATTACGACAACGTGATCGACCGGGTGGTGCCGGGGGATCCGGACAACTCGCCGCTGCTGACGAAGGGGCGCGGGATGAGCCACGGTGGCGGGGCGATCCTCTCCGAGGGCGACGACGACGACTCGGTGATCGACGCGTGGATCAGCGTGGGGGCGCCGAACAACTAGCGGCGCGTTTGGAAGTGACGGAACCCGGCGCGGCAGGTCCGCTCCGGGTTTTCGTCTTTCGCTCGCGCTTCGCGCGAGAATCGCTCCTTCTTGCGATCGCTCCGCCTTCGGCTTCGCTGGAGATTTTGTTTCACAAACTCTCAGCGGCTGGGGCAGGCGATCTCCTCGAGGGCCGTGTAGTCGACCTCGACGACGGAGCCCGGGCCCGGGACGGAGAGCGGGAAGAACTCGATGGCGCGGAGGTCGGGCAGGTACTGCCAGATCCGCGTGCCGCGTTCGTTCACGGAGGGGCGGCGTTCGGCGTCCACCCGAATTTCGAGATCGGCGTCGGCGATGCGGCTGTCGCCATCGAGGTCGAGGGGTTCGGCGCGCAGGAGGTAGCGGCCCCTGAAGGTGAAGATGCCTCCACCGGCGATGCTCCAATCCCAGTCGTGGCAGATGGTCCGGTCGACCCCGTGAAACGCCTCGGTGAACGCACGGTAGCGGGTGCCGTCCGCGGCAGGGAGGCAGGAGCCGTCCGCCGGCGCGACCAGCGCGGCGACCCGCGTCTCCTCGCCGCGGCGGAGGTTCTGCAGCCGGAAGACGTAGTCGTTCACCGGCTCCGGCCCCATGTCGTCCTCGGTGGCGATCAAGAGGAGCAGGAGCGGAATACCCGGCCTGGCGAACTCCTCCGCCGCGCGGACCGCCGTCTCGAGGCCCCGGTTGCCGATGCTGCCGCTCCTGCAGGCGGGAGGCTGCAGGTTGGCGGCGAGGTGCTCCTCCAGCTGCGGCATTTCCAGCGTGAGCACGGAGGGACGCGTGCCGTCGAGGGGCAGCAGGCGCCCCGCCTCGCCGCCGCAGCCGCCCTGGGCCTCGAGGGAGGTGGTGGTCACGGCGAAGCGCAGCTCCGACCACATCGGGGCGATGACGCTCCACTCGCTTGCCATGCCGGCGAGATGCTGGGTGTAGGCGCCCATCGAGGCGGCATCGTCGACGACGAAGAGCACGTCGAGGCGGTTCTCCGGCTCGGCGAAGCGGTCGTGCATCGGCACCGCGGCCAGCGGCGATGCGGTGGCGTGGAGCGGTACCTCCCGTGCGGCGCCCTGCCCCGTGCTAGTGAGCAGGATGCCCCGGTGTTCTTCGACGGTGTCCGGCGAGAAGCCGACTTGCGCGGTGAAGCTCGCGCCCGGCGCGAGCCAGTGGGGCAGAAGCGGATGCTGCACCAGGGCGAAGGGGCCGCCTGTGGGCAGGGCGGCGAGGGAGACCGAAGCCGGTACGTCGCAGCGGTTGGTGATCGTGAGGGGGCGCCAGGGCGCGCTGCAGCCGGGCTGCACGGGATCGAAGGTGAGGTCGGTCGTGTCGACGTCGAGGCAGGCCGGCTCGCCGCTCACGCTGCTCCCGCGTAGCAGCAGGTGGACCTCTTCTGCGTCCGATCGCAGATCGATCACCGCTTCATGCTGGCCGGGCGTGAGCGGCGTGAAGCGCAGGTGCAGCGTGGTGCTCTCGCCTGGCGCCACCACGCGATCGTCGAGGAGGGCCGCGAAGGGCGCCGGAGCGGTGGGTGGCTCGAGGTGGAGTTCGCCGGTTCCGTCTGCACGGAGGGTGATCTCCCGCGTCGCGGTGGTGCCGAGGGGCACGGCGCCGAAGTCGACGACGAAGCCGTGCTCCGTCGGCACGAGGTCGACCAGCAGCACCGGCGCCGCAGCGACGGGATCGGCAGGGCTTCCACACGCGGCGAGGGCGAGAACGAGCGCTGCTGCGGGCAGGGTGCGCATGGTGTGGTTCCTCGGGCCGGGGTCGAGTTCAGCGTGGCGAACAGGGATGGTCTTCGTAGACACGGTAGTCGACTTCGATCACCGCACCGGGTTCCGGTGCGTTGATCGGTGCGAAATCGATCCGCCGGAAGTCGGGCACGTACGACCAGATGCGCGTTCCCCGCTCGTTGGTGGACGGGACCTGGATGCCGTCGATGCGGAGCTGCAGATCGGCGTCGTCGAAGCGGCCGTTGCCGTCCACGTCGACTGGTGATGCGGATAGGTAGTACGCAGGCCTCGAGGCGAAGTGCGCACGCTGTGCGTGGGCGAAGAAGCTGCCCTCGTCGCAGATCGGTGCGCCGTAGCCGTCGAAGGCCTCGGCGAAGGCGCGGTAGCGGATGCCGTCCGCCGCGTCGAGGCAGCCGGAGCCCGGCAGCCCCACGAGGGCGACGGCGCGCGTCTGCTCGTGCCGCGGCGAGCGCAGCGCCCGGAGCCGATTGACGTAGTGGCTCACCGTCTCCGGACCGGCATCGTCCTCGGTGGCGACGAAGGCGATCAGCAGCGGCACGCCGGGCCTGGCGAAGCTCGATGCGGCACGGACGGCGGTCTCGAGGCCGTGGTTGCCGGCGCGGTCGAATCTGCAGGCGGGCACCTGCATGTTGGCGCTGAAATGCGCATCGAGGTCCGGTGTCCCGAGGGTGAGCACGTCGGGGCGCGAGCCGTCGACCGGCACGAGGCGCCCGGCTTCACCGCCGCAGCCATCGCGGGCCACGAGGGAGGTGGTGGTCACGGCGAGGCGGAAATCGCTGAAGCCGTGCATGACCCAGAACTGGAGGAGCTCGGTGAACCAGTCGTGGTAGGCGGCCATCGCCGCGGCGTCGTCCACGACGTAGAGGACGTCGAGTTGCGGGGCGGGGATGTCGAAGAGGTCGCGCCTCGGCTGGGTGGCGAGGGGGAGCGCCGTCGCCTGGAGCGGGAGCTCCCGTGCGGCGCCCTGTCGCCCGTTCCCGATGAGGAGCAGCCCCGTGAGATCGCCTGCCGCCTCGGGGGCGAAGCCGATGTGCGCGGCGACGCTTTCGCCCGGCGCGAGCCAGTGGGGCAGCGGCGGGTGCTGCACCATGGCGAAGGGGCCGCCTGTGGGCAGGGCGGCGAGGGAGACCGAAGCCGGTACGTCGCAGCGGTTGGTGATCGTGAGGGGGCGCCAGGGCGCGCTGCAGCCGGGCTGCACGGGATCGAAGGTGAGGTCGGTCGTGTCGACGTCGAGGCAGGTGGGCTCGCCGCCCACGCTCGTGCCACGGAGCTGGAAGGTGATCGGGGCTGCGTTCGAATGCAGGTCGAGCAGGTGCTCGGTCGTGCCAGGGGCTGTCGGCGTGAAGGTGAGCCGCAGCGTGGTCGTGCCGCCGGCGGGGACGACGAGCTCGTCGAGGGTGGCGCCGAAAGGTGTGGCTGCCGCTGGTGGCTCGAGATGGAGGTCGCCGGTCCCGTCTGCGTGGAGGGTGATCTCCCGCGTCGCGGTGGTGCCGAGGGGCACGGCGCCGAAGTCGACGACGAAGCCGTCCTCTGTCGGCACGAGGTCCACCAGCAGCACCGGAGGCGCGGCGACGCGCTCGGCAGGGCTGCCACACGCGGCGAGGACGAGGACGAGCGCTGCTGCGGGCCAGGTGCGCATGGTGGGGCTCCGGGTGCGGGATCGCCACGGCCCATGTCACCAGACGGCGCTCGCGATCACCCAGCGCCCGATCTCAACCACAGCGCCGCGGGTCGAAGTAGGCGCGCGCTCAGGGCGCGATGCGCACCGCGGCGAGGAGGAGATCCCCCCGCCGCTGCAGCTCCACCTCCGGCAGATAGGCCCCCTCGCCGTGCGCGAGCGCGAGGGTGGCCGCTGGCGGGTCGAGCGCGACGGTCGCCTCGGAGAAGGCGACGTAGCGCTGCACGTGTGGATGCACCGCCTTGTAGATCGCCTCCTTGATCGCGAAGCGGGCGAGGATCGCGGGCCATTGCGCCGCCTCGGGTAGCGCTGCAACCTCTGCGCCTTCCGCCTCGGTGAGGATCCGCCGGGCGATGCTGGGCCGCGGTGGCTCGAGCTCCTCCACGTCGAGTCCGACCGTCGCCGCGCCGTGCGCCACGAGGGCCAGGGCGATGCTGCGCTTGTGGCTCACCGAGGCCTGCACGCCTGCGGGCAGGAGCGGCTCCCCCCGGGGCCCCGGCAGCACCGCAGGCAGCGCCACCCCCGCAGCGGCGGCAGCGAGGCGGAGCGCCAACCGCCCGCCCGTCCACTCGATCTGCCGCCGCGCCCTGAGGCCCGCAGCGTGGGCCGCCTCCTCCGGCACCAGCCTGGCGAGGACCTCCACCGGCACCGGATCCAGCCCCGCCGGCAGGTGCACCGCTGCCAGGTGGCCGAAGGGGTGGCGCTCGACGAAGGCCGCGGCGAAGGGGGTGGCGGAAGTCATGGGAGCCGTTATCGGGAGGGGTGGTGGAACGTGGCGCCGACGTTCGGCATCTGACACCATGCCGGGCTTCACCGGAAGCCCGGCGCGTACCACCTTTTCGCAGGGCGGGGAAGGCAACGAGCTTTGATCCAGCGGCTTCTCGACAGGCGACTCGTGCTGGTGACCGGCAAGGGCGGCGTGGGCAAGAGCACCCTCTCCGCGGCGCTGGCACTGGTGGCTGCGCGATCCGGCAAGCGGGTGGTGGTCTGCGAGGTGGAGGGGCCCTCCGCCGTGGCGCCGCTCCTCGGCAGCGCCGAGGTCCGCTCCGGCCAGCCGCCCCGCCCCATCGGCGAGGGCGTGCACCTCGCGGTGCTCTGCCCCGAGGACGGGATCAAGCGCTACCTCTCCGACAAGATCCGGGTGCCGGGCATCGTCGACCTCGTCTTCAAGCAGCAGGTGGTGAGCCGCTTCTTCCGGGCGGCGCCCGCCTTCTCCGAGATGGGGGTGCTCTACTCCATCGCCCAGCTCCTCGACGAGCGGGACGAGCGCGGCAGGCCCCGCTGGGATCACGTGATCGTCGACCTGCCCGCCTCCGGCCACGCGGTGGGCATGCTCGAGGCCCCCTTCGTGGGCAAGCGGATCTTCCTCGCCGGCCCGGTGCGGTCGCTCTGCGACTCGATCGAGAAGATCCTCGTCGACCACGAGCTCGCCACCTGCGCGGTGGTCACCCTCCCCGAGGAGCTGCCGGTGAACGAGGCGCTGGAGCTCTCCGGCAAGCTCCGCTCCCGCGGCCTGCACGTGGAGGCGGTCCTCGCCAACGCGGTAGAGGAGGAGGAGCTCAGGCCCGCCGAACGCGAGCTGCTCGAGCGGATCCAGCAGGTGGCCCAGGCCCCCCTCATCGACGGCGCGATCACCGCGGCGCGGCGGGCGGCCCGGGGCAGCGAGACGCTGCGCCGCCTCGAGGAGGGGATCCGCAGCGCGCCGATTCCGATCTCCTTCCGCCTCGAGCGCGGCCGGCAGCTGGTGCGGGAGATCGCCGACGAGCTCGAGGGACGCGAGCCGGCGTGAGAGTCCTTCGATCGAACTCGAGTTCTTCCCACGCTCCGGATCAGCAGGCGACGAGTCGAATGGCCTCGCCGGCGGTGCAGCAGAGGATGGCGTTCTGGCCGTAGCGCCGGCCGATCGCCACCGCCTCGAGCTCCCCGATCCCCAGCACCAGCCAGCTCTGCTCCGGCGGCCAGCTGCCGTCGTGCCCCACCCCATGCCCCGGCAGCAGCGCGTAGCCGTGCAGATCCGAGGCGAGGTGCGCCCGCCGGCTCCGGTTCCTGGCTGCAGGGAGGAGCCCCGAGCCGGGGTTGTCGCTGGTGACGAAGGCGCAGGTGGCGACCCCGTGGGCTGCGAGGAGGTCGTCCAGGGCAGCGCTGGGCTCGCCGATCCGAAGCGCGATCCAGCGATCCGGGGCTTCGACCCAATAGGTGGTGTTGCGGTAGGCCGCTTCGTGTTCGGGCGTCATGCCTTTCGCTTATGCGCCTTTCCGCCGGGTGACGCATCCTAGGGGGCCGTGAAGATCTCCGAGACCATCCGCAAGCAGCTCAAGGACAGCTTCGCCCAGGTGCCCCGCACCCTGGCGCTGGTGTGGCGCTCCTCGCCGCGGACCACCCTCGTCCTCGGCGGCCTCACCCTCGTGGCCGCGGGCCTGCCGCCGCTCATCGCCTGGGTGGGCAAGATGATCGTCGACGCGGTGGTGGCGGGCTCCACCGAGGAGACGCTGCGTTGGGTGCTGATCGAGCTGGGCGTGGTGGCGGTGCAGGCGCTGGTGCAGCGCAGCCTCGCCCTCATCCGCCAGACGCTCGGCGCCCGCCTCGCCCTCGACGTCAACGTGATGATCCTCGAGAAGGCGCAGACGCTGGAGCTGCGCCACTTCGAGGATCCCGAGTTCTACGACCAGCTCACCAGGGCCAGGCGCGAGGCCTCGTCCCGGCCGATCTCCGTGGTCACCGAGATCTTCCAGCTCGCCCAGAACGTGCTCACCCTCGCAGGCTATGCGGCGCTGCTGCTCCAGTTCAGCGGCTGGGCGGTGCTGGTGCTCCTCCTCGCTGCGGTCCCCGCCACCGTGGCCGAGATGCGCTTCTCCTCGATGGCCTTCCGTCTGCGCAACTGGCGGGCGCCGGAGAGCCGCAAGCTCTTCTACCTGGAATACGCGCTGGCCAACGACGCCCACGCCAAGGAGATCCGCCTCTTCGAGCTCGGGCCCGCGCTGCTGCAGCGCTACAAGGAGCTCGGCGAGAAGCTCTACGTGGAGGACACGGCGCTGGCCCACCGCCGCGCCCGCTGGGCCTACGGGCTCTCGCTCATCGGCACCGTGGCCTTCTACGGCTGCTACGTGGTGCTGGCGCTGGGCGCCGCTGCGGGCCGGATCACCCTGGGCAACCTCACCCTCTACCTGGTGGCGTTCCGGCAGGGGCAGCAGGCCTTCCTCTCCATCCTCACCGCGATCGGCGGCATGTACGAGGACAACCTCTACATGTCGAACCTCTTCCGCTACATGGGGATCGACACCGCCGAGGGGGGCGCTGCGCCGCGGCTCGCGCTGGTGCCGAGCGAGGGCGAGCGGGGCCTGCGCTTCGATCGCGTGGGCTTCCGCTACCCCGGCGCCGAGGGCTGGGCGATCCGGGACGTCGATCTCTTCATCCCCGCCGGGCAGAGCGTGGCGCTGGTGGGCGAGAACGGCGCCGGCAAGACCACGCTGATCAAGCTGCTCACCCGGCTCTACGAGCCCACCGAGGGGCGGGTGCTCCTCGACGGCCGCGACGTGCGCGAGTGGGATCCCGAGGCGCTGCGGCGGCGGATCGGCGTGGTCTTCCAGGACTTCAACCGCTACCAGCTCTCGCTCCGCGAGAACGTCGGCGTGGGCAGCATCGCGCACGTCGCCGACGACGTGCGGCTGCAGCGGGCGATCGAGCGGGGCGGCGCCGCCGAGGTGGTGGCGGAGATGCAGGGCGGCCTCGACACCCAGCTCGGCCGCTGGTTCCACCAGGGCGTCGAGCTCTCCGGCGGCCAGTGGCAGAAGGTGGCGCTGGCCCGGGCCTTCATGCGCGAGGAGGCCGACATCCTCGTCCTCGACGAGCCCACCGCCGCCCTCGACGCGGAGGCCGAGGCCGCGGTCTTCCACCGCTTCCGCGAGCTGGCGGAGGGGCGGACGACGCTGGTCATCTCCCACCGCTTTCCCACCGTGCGCACCGCCGACAGGATCCTCGTGCTCGAGCGGGGGCGCATCGTCGAGGAGGGCACCCACGACGAGCTGGTGGCCAGGCCCACGCGCTACGCGCGCCTCTTCGAGCTGCAGGCCGAGGGCTACCGCTGAGGTGGCAGGGAGCCGTTCACATGTGGTGAAGGACGGCACGCCGGTCGATTGAAGCGCACACGAGGGCTCCGGTAGGTTTGCCGGATGCTCCGCTCCCTTTGCCTCGCGCTCGTCCTGCTCTGCCCCGCCGCCGCGCTGGCGGCGCCGGGCTGGGTGGCCCACTTCACCGGCAACGGCACGATCGAGGACCCGCGCACCGGCGCGGCGATCGAGCTGCCGCTGGAGCGCCGGGTCCACGTGGCGCTGCTGGCAGAGGGCTACACGCAGGCCGATCTCGACGCGGGCCGCTTCGACCGGGACGTCGAGCGCTGGATGGCCGAGGTGCTCGCGGTGGAGCCCTACGCGACCTACCGCCAGGCGCTGGTGGTGTGGAAGCTGCCGGTGGCGTCGGCGGAGCGGATCCGGGCCGGCGTCGGCGACACCGCGCTGCGGCTCCCCGTGCGCGCAGACCGCCGCGGCGTCGACATGGAAGCGATCCGCGCCGACGGCGAGACGGCCGCGCGCATCTGGGCGGCGCTGCGGCGGCTGCCCCACGCGCCTGCCCGCTTCTTCCCGCCCGGCGGCCGCACCTCGCGGCTGGCGAAGGACGTGGTCGCCCACGTGCTCGTCCTCGATCCGCGGAAGGGGCAGCGCGGGCTCTCGGGCGTAGCCCTGCCGATGATCGATCCCGAGCGGCGGGGGCGCCGGGTGGCGGTCGCCATCGGCCACGACCTCGCCCACGAGTTCAGCCACGCCTTCGCCAGGCTGCAGGACGAGTACATGGAGGATTGCTGCGGGCCCCGCGGGGCGGAGCCGGTCGCGGGCGGATCCTCCTCCGCGCAACTCGCCAACGTGGTCAAGGGCAACGCCTGCGAGACGCTGCCGTGGCGCCACCTGCTCGCTGGCGGCGCGATCAACCCGTCGGGCGAGGGGCTGGTCGGCGCCTTCGGCTTCGGGGAGGTGGGCTACCATCCCGAGCTCAAATGCCTGCTCAACGGCGCCCACGACAACCGCGCCTTCTACGGCGGCGACGGCTGGCTCCGCACGCCGACGCGGCTCTGCAACTTCTGCCGCGAGGTGACCGCGCTGCGCTTCTTCGAGCGCACCGGCGTGCTCGAGGACAGCACGCGCTCGCTGCAGATCTGGGAGCGGGAGTTCCGCGCGCCCTTCTTCGCCCGCTACGGCTTCGACGTTCCCGGCGAGGTGCCGCAGCGCACCAGCGACGGCAGAGCGTGGTTCCAGGCCTGCGAGCAGGCGCCTGCAGCTGCGGTGACGCGGCGGTAAGGCCGAAGGCGCCGTGCCACCCGGGACGACACGGCGCCATTGGTTCGGGCTACTCGCTCTTCACCTTGTCCGGCTTCGTGAGCTCGAGGAGCTCCCAGCCGCCGTCCGGGTGGAGGTTCATCGGATTGGCCATGCCGAGGTAGAGCGCGTGGTCGTCCGCCGCCATGGTGCGGACGCCGTAGTTGGTGAAGTTGCCCACGCCGCGCAGGGACTCCGCCACGAACGGGCCGCTCTTCTGGTCGAAACGGAAGAGGTCCGCGCCCTCCCGCGGCACGATGGCGCCGAGGCGGTCCAGCATCTCCCGCGTCGGGTTGGGCTGCGCCTGCAGCTCCGGCAGCGAGAAGATCTCCTGGAGGCCGACCCGGGCCAGCTGGCTCCAATCGAAGGTGCCGATGTAGAGGGATCCGTTCCACTCCTGCATCGCCCAGGTATAGGCGTTGAAGAAGTTGCCGACGCCCGAGGAGCCGTGCACGGGCCGCGAGCCGGTGCCGTGGGCCGCGTCGTAGCGGATGGTGTAGAGGTCCTTCTCCGCGTCGTAGGTCGGCAGGAACTTCTCGCCGTAGACCGTCTTGAACACCGGGTTCTCGGTGGAGAGATCCTCGCCGCGGAAGATCGAGATCGAGCGGTGCGAGCCCAGCGCCGTCGCCGCCAGCTCGAGGGCGCCCAGGCTTCCGTCGCCGTCGGCGTCGAGGTCGATGAGCCCGCCCTCGTGGAGCTGCAGCGCGGCGGCGGTGGCGAGGAAGGGCACGTGCATCGAGCCCCAGTAGAGCTTGCCCTCGAAGGAGGCGAGCGCGCCGCCGCCGGTGACCGCAGCGGCGATCGGATCGGGGTCGTAATCGCGGTACTCCCAGATCTTGTCCCAGTTTTCCGCGTCGCCTGCGGTGAGCCCGCCTGCGGGGATCGGCGGGCTGCGGTAGAGCCCCATCCCCCGCTGGTTCGCGCTGGCGAAGGGGTTCAGGGTCGAAGGCCAGGTGGTGACGAAGAGCCGCCCCTCGTGCACCGCGAGGTTCGCCGCCTCGGTGTCGAGGGCGCCGACCTCTTCGAAGAGGAAGGGATTGGCTGCGTCGCCGACCCACTTGAGCACGAAGCCCGCCGGGTCGTCCGGTAGCAGCACGTCCGCTGCGGCGACGCCGGCGTAGAGCTCGCCGTCGTGCGCGACCCAGGTGCGGATGTCCGAGTACTCGGCGAACTCGTGGGCGCCGAGGAGATCGCCGGTCGCCGCGTCGAACGCGAACATGGCGAGCGAATCGGTGAAGGTCGGCCCGGCGAGGAAGACCACGCCGCCGGCGAAGCCAGCGGAGCGCAGGCCGATCGTCTTCTCGATCAGGATCGGCAGCCCGGACTTCTCCTCCAGGGTGCCGGTGGCGAGGTCGTAGCGCCAGATCTCGGGGCGGCGCCAATCGCCCGGCCGCCCCAGGCCGTCCGCGCCGAATTCGCAGGCCCAGTACGAGGTCTCGTGGGCGAAGTCGATCCCGAGGAAGCCCTGGAGAACCAGGCAGTGGGTATTGGCGACCGTGCCGAACCAGAGCGCGTCCGTTGCGTGGGTGAGGCCCCAGACGTAGGCCTGGTTCGTCTTCGGGATGCCCACGGGGCAGCTGCCGTCGGGTTCCGGCACGAGGCTCTGGCCACCGAGGCCGTCGTAGCACTCGTCCGGCTCCGCCTTGGCGAGAAGGTCGATGGCGAGTTTCGGCTGCTCGGTCACCGGCACGTCGCCGTTGATGAAGAAGCGATCCACCGCCCAGAAGCGCGCCAGCCGCGCCACCTCGCAGGCGAGATCGCCCGGATCGCAATCGCACACCGCCTTGCCCCCGCAGGCCCAGTCGTCGCAGTCGACGAGGTGGTTGCCGTCGTTGTCGAGGCCGTCGTCGCAGACTTCGGCCTTGGGCTCCCTGGTGCTGCCGCCGGTTCCGCCGTTGCCCGCCTGGCCCCCGGCGAAGCCGCCCGTTCCTCCGGTGCCGCCGCTCCCGCCGTTGCCGGCCCACTGCGGGCCGTCTCCCGCGCCCGGGAGGTGGCCCCCGGGTTCCCCCTTGTCGACCTTCGCGCCGTCGGTCGGCAGCAGGTCGGATAGCTCGCCGCCTGGCGAGACCTCGCCCTGCGGCTTGCCGTCCCGGCTTCCGCCCTCGTCGCCGCAGCCGGCGACCCCCAGGGCCATCGCTGCCACGAGGCCGCCCCATCCCCTCTTCCAACCCATCTTCCGGCCCTCCCCAGGGCCCGCGAACGCACGCGGGCCCGCCGCGAGAGGAGCAAGCAGCGGGCCGTCGGCCCGAGGGGCGGTGCCACCGCCGCTGCTTCGTCCAGCCCGGCAGCGGCGGAGCATCCGGTGTGCACGACTCGGTAACGGAGCCCCCACCCTGTGCAGAAAACGCTCGTGGCAAGGGGGGTTGCGCACGCTCGCCCGGCTGGAAACCGGTCGGGATTGCCCCGCCCCCGCGGTGGGTTGGGCACCGACGACCAGGGCCCCCATTGCGGTTGCGGCCCGTCACGAGTAGAGAGCGCCGATGCGATTTGCCGATTTCTCCCTTGCCGAACCCCTGCAGCGTGCCCTCGCGGCGCGGGGCTATGAAGATCCCACCCCCGTACAGCAGGCCATGCTCGACCCGGCGCACCGCTCCGGCGACCTCCTCGTCTCCTCGCGCACCGGCTCGGGAAAGACCGTGGCCTTCGGGCTCGGCATCGCCGACATGCTGCTGGCCCGCGGTGTTCCCGCAGCGGGCGATCCCCTCGCCCTCGTGGTGGCGCCCACCCGTGAGCTGGCGATGCAGGTGCAGCGCGAGCTGCAGTGGCTGCTGGCCGAGACCGGCGCCCGGGTGATCGCCTGCGTGGGCGGCACCGACGTACGCGGCGAGCAGCGCCGCCTCGCCTCCGGCGCCCACGTGGTGGTGGGCACCCCGGGCCGCTTGAACGATCACCTCGACCGCGGGGCCCTCAAGCTGGGCGATCTGCAGGTCCTCGTCCTCGACGAAGCCGACGAGATGCTCGACATGGGCTTCCGGGACGAGCTCGAGTCGATCCTCGGCAAGGCCCCCGCCGAGCGCCGCACCCTTCTCTTCTCCGCCACCCTGCCGAAGGGGATCGAGGAGCTCGCCGCCCGCTACCAGAAGGAGGCGCGCCGGATCGCCGCCACCAACCAGGCGGAGGCCCACCACGACATCGAGTACCAGCTCCACCTGATCGCGCCCCGCGAGCGCGAGCACGCGGTGGTCAACGTGCTCCGCTTCCACGACGCGCCCCGCGCGCTGGTCTTCTGTGCCACGCGCGAGGGTGTCTCCCACCTGCAGGCGAGCCTCGCCGAGCGCGGCTTCTCCGCGGTGGCCATCTCCGGCGAGCTGGCGCAGGGCGAGCGCAACCGCGCGCTGCAGGCGCTGCGCGACGGCGCCGCCCGGGTGCTCGTCGCCACCGACGTGGCGGCCCGCGGCCTCGATCTGCCCGAGGTGGCGCTGGTGATCCACGCCGACCTGCCCATGGACGCCTCGGTGCTCCAGCACCGCAGCGGCCGCACCGGCCGCGCCGGGCGCAAGGGCAAGGCGGTGGTGCTCTCCGTGCCGCACCGGCGTGCCACCGCGGAGCGTCTGCTCCGCACCGCGAAGGTGCAGCCGAAGTGGAGCCCCGTGCCCGACGCCGATCAGATCGTGGCACAGGATCGCGAGGTCCTGCTGCGCGAGGTGGCGACGCTGGCGGCAGAGGTCGGCGACGAGGAGCGCGAGATTGCCCGGGCGCTCATCGAGGCCCACGGGGCCGAGGGGCTGGTGGCGGCGCTGGTGCGCAGCGAGCGGGCGAAGCGGCCCGCTCCCGAGGAGCTGCCGCAGACCGTAGCGCTGCAGACGCGGCAGCGGCCTGCTGCTGCTGCCGGGCGGATGCGGCATGACCGGTTCGCCGACGACGGCGCCCGGATG
The DNA here is from genome assembly GCF_041687135.1 of Vulgatibacter sp. Taxonomy (NCBI): domain Bacteria; kingdom Pseudomonadati; phylum Myxococcota; class Myxococcia; order Myxococcales; family Vulgatibacteraceae; genus Vulgatibacter; species Vulgatibacter sp. Next base: position 145,326 of record NZ_JAWLCN010000010.1, read on the forward strand.
CCGGGGGATCGTTTCGGTCGGCGGGGCGATCGCTTCGAGCGTGGGTTCGAGCGGGCCGGCGCCGCGGGCGGTGGCATCGAGCGGAACGGTCTCGAGCGGAACGGCTTCGAGCGGAGCGGCTTCGAGCGGAACGGCTTCGAGCGGAGCGGCGAGCGGGGTGGTGATCGGCCGCCGCGGCAGCAGCGCTACGACGACGCTACCGGCGGGGAGCGCCCGCCGCGCCGCGGCGGCGGCACCGGCGTCTGGTTCCGCGTCAACGTGGGCCGCGACGGCAACGCCGATCCCCGCTGGCTGGTGCCGATGATCTGCAGGCGCGGGAAGATCGCCAAGGACTCGATCGGCCGGATCGAGATCCGCGACGGCGAGACCCGCTTCGAGATCGCCCCGCAGGCTGCGGAGCACTTCGACTCCTGGGCGCGCAGGCCCGACCGCAAGGACCCCAACCTGCGCTTCGAGCCGGTGCAGCGCGGCACGTGACCGGGGGAAGCGGCGCCGCTATCCTGCGGCGCATGCTGCTCTCCACCTGGAACGTGAACTCGATCCGCGCCCGCCACGATCGGCTGCTGGCGTGGCTCGAGAAGCAGAAGCCCGACGTCCTCTGCCTGCAGGAGCTCAAATGCGAGCTCCCCGCGCTGCAGGCGATGGGGCTCGAAGCGCAGGGCTGGCACCTCGCCGCCAACTGCCAGAAGACCTACAACGGCGTGGCGATCTTCTCGCGCACGCCGCTCACCGACGTCTTCGTCGGCATGCAGGACGGCGAGGAGGATCCGCAGGCCCGGCTCGTCGCCGCCACCGTCGACGGCGTGCGCGTGATCTCCGCCTACATCCCCAACGGCAGCGCAGTGGGCAGCGAGAAATACGCCTACAAGCTGCGCTGGCTGGAGCGACTGCGGGTGTGGCTCGAGCGGCATTGCGATCCGGCCCAGCCGCTGGCGCTCTGCGGCGACTTCAACGTGGCGCCGGAGGCCCGCGACGTGCACGACCCCGCTGCGTGGGAGAACGAGACGCTCTTCCACGTCGACTCGCGGGAGCGGCTGCAGGCGCTCCTGGACTGGGGGCTCGTCGACGCCTTCCGGATCCACAACGACGCTGCCGGGCTCTACTCGTGGTGGGATTACCGAATGCTCGGCTTTCCCAAGAACCTGGGCTTGCGGATCGATCACGTGCTCGTGACCCGATCGCTCGCCGAACGGGTCACGGGCTCGTTCATCGACCGCGAGGAGCGGAAGGGCAAGCAGCCCTCCGACCACGCGCCGGTCTGCGTGCGGATCGGCTGACGCGCTTCTGGTGCGGGTGCCGGCCGTCAGAAGATCCGGTAGCCCACCGCGAACGAGACCGTCGGCGTGTGCACGTAGCGGTCGAGGATCTCCTCGAGCTCCCTCTCGGCGATCGCGGCGAAGGCGTCGCTGATGACTGGCAGGGCGCCATTGCGCGGCTCCACCGTGGCGCTCGAGCCGAGGGTGGTGGCGATGCCCAGGCCCGTGCGAATCGAGACCACGTCGTCGATCCACCACTCCCAGCCCAGCTCCGCGTCGAGCATGTGGAGCGTCGCGTCCACGTCGTAGTCCCGCCCGGCGTCGTCGGGGGGCTCGAGTCCGAAGGCGAGGGCGATGAGCGCCGCCTCGCTGGTGCCGCCACCGAGGGTGACGAGGCCGTAGCCCCCTTCGAAATAGAAGCCGGCACCGGCGAAGGGACGCCAGCCGAGGTGCGTGCGCCAGACGAGGGAGGAGGAGAGCGAATCCTCGATCACGTCGGCGGTGTCGTCGTCGTAGGCGTCGAAGGCGATGGCGAGCTCGTTGATCCCGTCGACGTAGGGCGCAGGCAGGATGCCTACCGAGGTCGAGAGGCGGAGCCTTGCCGGCAGCTCCGCTGCGAGGCGGCCGCCGACGTAGATCGGAACGGCGGTGGCAGCTTCGAGGCGGAGGTGCTCGCCGGGCTGCGCCTTCGCTGCGGCGGGGAGGAGGGCGAGAAGGAGCAGGGCTGCGAGGGCGGCGCGGATCATCCGGCGTGCACCTCGTCCTGCGTCGGCGTGACCGGGGCGGCGTCGATCGCGTTCTTCTCCATCGAGGTGAACGTGCGGAAGGCCCACCAGCCGAGGTTGAACCAGGGCGGCAGGGGGAGCTTGCCGGTGGCCACCACCTCGGCGGCGCCGGCGGTGGCGAAGGTCGCTGCGGCGAGGGTGCCGAGGTCGATGCGGCCGCCGGAGGCGCGCAGGACCTCGAGATTCATCGACTTGAAGAAGCAGGCGGCGGCCCTGGCGAGATCGCTGCCGTGGTGGAGCGCCGCCTGGGCGAGGGCCTCCTCCTCGGCGAGGCTGCGCTCGCCGGGTTGCAGCACGGTGGCGATGCCGGTGCGCTCCTGGGCGGCGGCGAGGATGTCGCTGCTGCGGAGCTGGTGTCGATCGAAGGTGCAGAGGACGCTGCCGGTGTAGGGCTTGATCTGGACCTCCTCCATTCCCTGCAGGCCGGCGAGGTGATCGGCGAGCGGGTCGACCGCATCCGGCGCGTGGCGCAGGTAGGGCAGGCGCAGCCGGAGGCGGCCGGGGCTTTCGTGGACGAGATAGATGACGCGGACCATCGGGCCTTCCTAGTGGTGGTGCGATGCGTGGTGGGGCTTCGCCTTCCCGTCGGCGCCGCTGCTGGGGTGGGTCCGGTCGCGGGCGCGGGCGCGGGCGCGGGCTTCGGCGAAGAGGTCCTCGAGGTCCTCCTGCTTGATCGCCGCCTTCGCCGCTACCGCGTCGACGAAGCGGTAGGCGACGGTGGCGACCTCGAGGAGGACGGGGCGGAGCTGTCTGGCGAGGAGCACCGAGCTCGCGCCAGCGCCGTAGCCGAGGAGGAAGGAGGGAAGGTGGAAATTCATGCGAGCGACTCCGTGCGTTGGGGACTGCCGCGCCTGGTGACGACGTGCATCGCGGACTTGCGGCTGAAGGCCCAGGGCAGCGCGAGGCCGGTGAAGAAGCCGCCGAGGACGAGGGGTGTTGGGCCCTTGATCCCGAGCAGGGCGCGCAGCGGCGGCAGGGTGAGCGCAAGGAATTGCAGGCCGGCGCCGCCGCCGAGCAGCCCCGCGAAGCGGCGGTCGGCGGCGCGGCGCTCCTCGCCGTGGAGGCGCTGCGGTGCCCGGCAGATCCCGGCGTAGGAGAGCTGCGCCGCGGTGAGCGTGGAGAAAGCGAGTGTGGGGCCGCCGATGGCGAGGCCTGCTGCGCCGACACCGGCGAGGAGGAGCGCGTCCCTGCCCACCCGCTGCAATTCGGGAGCGGCGAGGAGATCGTCACCCGGCGGCGCCGGCGGCCTGTCGAGGACATCGGGCTCGCCGGGCTCGAGGGCGAGGGCGAGGCCCGGCAGCGTGTCGGTGAGCAGGTTGATCCAGAGCAGCTGCATCGGCGTGAGCGGGTCGCGGGCACCCGTGATCGCGGCGCCGAGGACCAGCGCCATCTCCGAGAGGTTGGTGGCGAAGAGGAAGCGCAGGGCGCGGCGCAGGTTGTCCTGCACGACGCGCCCCTCCCCCACCGCGGCGAGGATGCTGCGGAGGTCCTCGCCTGCCATGACCACGTCCGCCACCTGCCGGGCGAGATCGGTGGCGCTTGCGCCGACGGCGATGCCCACGTCCGCCGCCTTGAGGGCGGGTGCGTCGTTGATGCCGTCGCCGGCCATGGCGACCACCTCGCCGCTCGCGCGCAGGGCGCGGACGATCGCGAGCTTGTCCTCGGGGGTGACGCGGGCGAGGACGGCGGTCGCGGCGAGCCTCCGGGTCAGGGCATCGGGGGAGAGCCCGACCACGTCCGCTGCGACGAGGGTCTCGCCCTTGAGGCCGAGCTCGCGGGCGACCGCTGCTGCGGTGCGGCGCTGATCGCCGGTGAGGATCACGGTGCGGATGCCCGCGGCGCGGGCGCGCTCGATGGCTTCGGCGGCGCCTTCGCGGAGCGGATCGCGGAGGGCGGCGAGGCCGAGGAAGTTGAAGCCGCCGGTGGGCTCTTCGCTGCGATCGTCGAGGGGCCGCCAGCCGAAGCCGAGGACGCGCAGGCCCGCTGCAGCGAGCGCGTCGTTGCGGGCGAGGATCGCGCGCCGCGCGGCGGGGGAGGAGGTGCAGAGGGCGAGGACCTGCTCGGGCGCGCCCTTCACGAAGGCCACGTGGCCGCCCTCGGGCGTGCGGTGGACGCTGCGCACGTAGTGGACGCCCTGGCGCCGCTCGTAGAGGTGGAGGCGCGGGAAGGAGCGCCGGAGCTCGGCGCCGTCGAGGCCTGCTGCGTGGGCGGCGTCGACGAGGGCGCGCTCGGTGGCGCTGCCGGAGATGGCGAGGTGCGCTGCGCGGCCTCCGGCGAGCACGTCGACGTCGCTGTTCAGCAGGCCGGCGGCGAGGGCGGTGGTGACGGGATCGACGAAGAGCCTGGCGCGGTCCGCGCTGAGCACTTCGCGCGGGTAGGAGCGACCTGCGGCCTCGAGGATCTCGAGACGCATGTCGTTGCAGGTGAGGGTTCCGGTCTTGTCGGCGCAGATTACCGTGACTCCGCCCAGCGCCTCCGCGGCGGCGACACGGCGGACGACCATGCCCTGCTCGTGGAGCCGCTGCATCGAGCGCACGAGGGCCGAGGTGGCGACGAGGGGCAGGCCCTCGGGAAGCGCCGCGACGGCGAGGGCCACGGCGCCCTTGAGAACCTGGCGGGTGGGCTTGCCGTGGAGGACGCTCGCCGCGGTGGCGACGCCGGCGGCGCCGACGGAGATCGCGGCGACGCGGCGTCCGAGGCGCTGCATCCGCTCGGCGAGGGGCGGTGGGGGCGCGGCGGCGGCCTCCACCAGCGCCCGGACGTGGGCGACCTCGGTGGCGCTGCCGGTGGCCACGACGATGGCGCGCCCGTGTCCGCCGACGAGGCTGGTGCCGGCGTAGAGCATCGAGGTCCGTTCGGCGAGGGCGGCGTCGGGTGGGACGGGGTCGGGTTGCTTGTGCTGCGGCTCGCTCTCGCCGGTGAGCGGCGCCTCGTCGGCGGAGAGGCGGTGGGCGTCGATGACGCGGGCGTCTGCCGGGAGGATGTCGCCGGCGCGGACGAGGATCACGTCACCGGGGACGAGCTCGGTGGCGGGGAGGTGCTGGAGGGCGCCGCCGCGCACCACCTGGGCGAGGCCCGCCTCGAGTTTGCGCCAGGAGGTGAGGACCTGCTGGTTGCGGTGCTCGATGTGGTAGCCGATGCCGGCATTGAGACCGACGACGACGAGGATGGCGCTGGATTCGACCAGGTCGGCGAGCAGGAGCGAGACGCCGGCGGAGCCGAGGAGCATCGCCATCGGGGCGTTGGTGAGCTGGGCTGCGAGGATGCCGAGGCGCGAGCGCGGGTCGGGCGGCTCGGCGAGGTTGTGGCCGTAGAGGCGCAGCCGGCGGGCGGCCTCACGGACGGTGAGACCGTCGGGGGCGGTGGCGAGCTGGGCTACGATCTCCTCGACGGGGCGGGTGTGCCAACGGTCACGCACCTGCACGACACGGGGGGCGAAGGTGCTGCGGGGTGGGGGCGGGGCGTTGCGCTCGTCGAGGTCGCACAGCAGGGGCGCACCGGGGGCGTACTCGAGGAGCATCCGGCCGCTGCGGGGATCTGCGCTGGCGGCGACGATGCCGGGCCAGGCGTGGGCGATCTGCTCGTAGCGGCGGGCGAGGTGGCGGTCGCCCTGGAGAGCCGGTACGGCGAGTCGCAAGCGCCTGGCGCGCCGGCTGTGGCGGATCAGATGGGCCGCATCGGTGCGGTTATCGTGCAGGAAGGCAATCATGCGGCGCCAGGCGACCCGTGCAAATTGGGCATCGGGGCGCAGGTGCCGCAAAGCTCCGTCGGGGCTTGCGGCCTGCACGCCGACACGACGTCGCTCGCGCTCGCGGGGTGAATGTCAGGGGTGCGTGGCAGGCTTCCTCTCGTCTTCCTTTGACGGGGGCGGGCATGGACGCGTTCGAGGCGGAGAAGCTGGGGGATCGGGAAGCGATCATCGAGTGGCTGCAGCGGTTCGGGCGGGAGGAGGGTGCGCGGGACGTCGAGGTGGGGCGGTGGCTGCTCGCGGCGCAGCGCACGAAGGCCCATGGGCTGGCGGGAGCGGCGTCGGTCTACGAGCTGGCGGACAAGCTCCTCGGGTGGGGCGGCCATACGGTGACCGAGCGGCTCCGGGTGGCCCGGGCGCTCGAGTCGCTGCCGAGAATGGCGGCGGCGATCGGGGCCGGGGAACTGGCCTGGTCGAAGGCGCGGGAGCTCACGCGGATCGCCACGCCGGAGAACGAGGCGGGGTGGATCGAGCGGGCCAGGGAGCTGTCGGTCCGCCAGCTCGAGCACGAGATGCGAGGACGGCGGCCCGGGGACGGGCCGGACGATCCGCGGGATCCCTCGCTCTCGCGGGAGACGTTCCGCTTCGAGCTGGGGGCGGAAACTGCGGCGACCTACCGCCAGGCGGCAGACTGGGTGCGGCGGGAGGTCGACCCGTCGCTGACGGAGGAGCAGGTGCTGCTCCATCTCGCGAAGGTGGCCATGGCAAGTGGAGGAGGCGGTAGCGAGGGTGACCCGGGGAAGGTCTCTGCCAGGCCGGCGTGCCAGTTGGCGCTGACCGTATGCGTCTGCTGCCAGCGCGGGTTCCAGAACGCGGCTGGGCTGGAGGCGCCGGTACCCAACGCGGTGGTCGAGCGGGCGCTATGCGATGCGGAGTGTATCGGCTTCGTCGATCCAGCTTGCGAGAAGCTGGCGGCGCAGGTCAGCACGGAGGGGCTCCCGCCGCTCCTTGCGTCCCACGTGGGACCGGCGCCGCAGCCGAACAACCGGCAGATCCCGCCGGAGACGGCGAGGAAGGTGATGCGGCGGGACAAGGCGGCGTGCCGGGTGCCGGGGTGCAACCACCGGCGGTTCATCGAGATCCACCACATCGAGCTACGGGTGGACGGCGGGAGCAACGAGCCGGACAACCTGTTGGTGCTCTGCGGGACACACCACAAGCTGCTGCACGACGGCTACCTATTCATCGAGCGGCAGCCGTCGGGCGAGCTCCTGTTCGGCCATGCGGATGGGCGGACGTACGGCACGGTGCTGCTGCCGTCGGATCTGGCCGCGAACGCGGCGGCATTCAGCGCCCTGCGCGCGCTCAGGTTCGGGGAGAGGGTCTCCCGGCGGCTGCTCAAGGCGGCACGGAAGCGGCTCGGCAGTGGGTCAACTGCCGAGGCGCTTACGAAGGAGGCGGTGCGGCTGAGCCGGGTGGGAACCGCGCCATCCGTGGTGCGGGAGGAGGCGGCGGTCTACCGGGTCTCGCCGGTCCCACGTGGGAGCGGCTGCCGTGCGGCGTAGGCGGGCTACAGGCCCCGGTTCACACAGGTACCCTCGCCGTTGAAGCGGCCCTGGGAGCGCGAGGCGGCGAGCAGGTAGGCCTGCAGGTTGGCGTCGCCCAGCGGCACGCTCTCGGGATCGTAGACGATCCGGTTTCCTTGCTCGTCGAGGAGCGGCCCGCCGCTGGTGTCGCGGAGATCGGCGAGGCGCTGCGCCGTGAGATCTTCCCAGGCGACGACGCCATCGTCCGCGACGGCAGCAATGGCATCGAAGCGCAGTTCGACGCCGGCGTGGGAACCGAGGGTGTCGTAGAAGAGGTGGTCGAGGTGGAGGGTGATCTGGTAGGCGGCGGTGCCGTTGTTGCGGACGACCACGCCCGGTGAGTCGTCGGCGCTGTTGACGCAGTCGTCGTTGGCGGTCGGGGCGGCGAGGCCCCACGCGAAGGTGATGTGCACGTCGCCGCGGGAGGCGGTGCCTTCGATCCAGTAGTTGAAACCGCCATCAATCATCCGCTGGACGTCGGCGGCATCGACGGTGCCCACGGCCCGCGCAGTAGCGGTCGGCGCGACGATGTCGTAGCCGAAGCGCTCCCAGCGCCGTGCGCCCAGCCCTTCGAAGCGAAAGACCTCCTGCTCGCCTGCGGTGAGGTCGGCGACGACGACCTCATCGTCGGCAACCGCGCCGTTTCCGTCGGCGCCAGCCACCCGCACCCGCCCGATGCCGACGAGGTATTTCTCGAAGCGAACCGACCAGCCATCGGCGAAGACGAGCTCGTCGGAGCCCGGGACGGGGAAGCCGGTCTGCGCCGCCTCCTCCCCGCTCAGCGAGAGCATGAGCTCGCCGCTACCACCTTCGTCCTCGGTGCCGCAGGCAGCGAGCGAGAGGGCGAGAACGCTAGAAGCAAAGGAACGGAACTGCAGCCTCATCGAATACTCCTGCTTCCCCTCGGGAACGAACCAACCAGATGGACTCACTGGACGGTGAACGCACCGTACGCACGGGCGCCGAGACGCCAGGCGGCGTGAACCTGCCCTGCCGGATCGATCCCACGCACCCCGTCCTCCTCGGCCTCGGGCAGCGACCCGAAATCCGCGTCGTCGAACCAGCGCTGCGGGTGGACTTCGAGCAGCACCTCGCTCCCCTCGCCCAACACCAGCTGCGCCGGGATCCCGCTCACGCGCCGGCTCTTCCGATCAGCCGGCAACACGAGCCCGCCCTCGAAGCGCACCACTTCCGCGCCCCTCGTCGCGGTACCGCGGACCCAGGCCTGTGCGCCCCGCAGGGCGGCATCCTCCACGGGCTGCAGTTCGAGGGACGCCGAGCGCACCGGTCCAGCGATCCCCGTGAGCTCGAACCGCCGGCCCCCGGTGTCGAGGAGATCGATCGCCACCGGTTCGAGCAGCTCCCCCCGCACCGCCCCGCCGTCGTACTCGTCGAAGCCCGCGTGCGCATGGGCGACGGGCATCACGAGCCCGCGCACGCGCTGCCAGAACGACGCCGTCGGTGCGGCGTTGGTGAAGAGCGCCAGCGGTCCCACCGCCAGATGGGCCTCCTCCAACTCGACCTGCCAGCCAGCCCTGGTGGTGAAGCTCTGTCCCGCAGGATCCGCTGCTATGACGAGCGTGAACGGCACGGCCTCCTCACCGGTGCCGCTCTCGACACCGCAGGCGGCAACCAGCACGAGGAGCCCAGGCAATAGCAGGCGTTTCATGGCAACTCCGCAGCATCCGGATCGGGATCGGGATCGAGGATCAACGCGACGGTAGCCAGCAGCATCCGCGGCGGCGCCGCCGCGTAGTGGAGCGCCGCGATCCGCGACGGCACCGCTGCCGGTCCGGCAAAGTTGGACGGATAGGCGAACTCCGCCTGGCGGTAGCGGGCGTCGAGGAGGTTCTCGATCGACAGCCCCATCTCCACCAGCCCCCAACGGACATGTCCGCCGACGTCCACCATGACGTACGGATCGCCGAATTGCTCGTTGGGCAGCGGCCGGGCGCCCACCCAGGTGACGCCGAGTCCCGCCCGGGCCGGCAACAGCTCTGCCACGCCAAAGGAGGGCAGCGCGCCGCCGATGCTCGCGTCGAGCCGCCCCGACCAACGCGGCACGTAGGGAAGCCGCGGCCCCTCGCCCGCGGAGAAGAACCCTGCCCCCTCCGGCGTGAGGTGGGCCTCGGACCAGGTGACGCTCCCCTGCACCGCCATCCCGGTAAAGGGCGCTGCCTCGGCAACGAGGAGCGCGCCGTGCCGGGTAGAACTCCCCAGGAAGACGTTGCGAGCCAGGCGCTCGTCGAACACCAGATCGCGATCCACGTGGGTAAGGAAGCCGACCAGGCGCAGCCCGTGCTCGAAGGGCCCCTCCCCCGCCCACGCGAGGCCGGTCTCCGCCGCGCGCACCCGCGCAAAGGGAGCGAACTCACCAGCGGAGAGCGCCGCCGCCTCGGACGACCGCACGCCGATCCCGAAGGCGGCGAGCCAGTCGAGCCCCTCCACCAGCGTGATCCGCCCCGACACCCGCGGCTGCGTCGCGAGGCCGCCCGCATCGTAGGATTCGGTGGGCTCCCGGGGCCCGGCACGGGTCTCGGTGGGCCGGTTGCGGTCGACCACGTCGAAGGTGAAGGAATCGATCCGCAGCCCGCCCTGCAGCGAGAGCCAGTCCAGCGGCCGCAGCTGCAGCGAGGCGAAGGCACCGAGCTGGGTGATCCGCAGCTCGTTGTCGAGGAGCCGGGCATAGGGCACGCCGCCGCTGCGCGCGAGGCGGCGCACGGTGGCGCTCCCGTCGTCGTGCCGCGCGTCGTAGCCGACGGTGAGGGTCTGCCGCCTGCCGAGCAGGCGGTGGTGGAGCGCGAGGCTGCCGTGGAGGCCGAGGGTCACCGCATCGTAGAGCTGCTCGGTGCCATCGCCCCGCCCCTCCTCGTCGAGCAGCCACCCGGTGAAATCCTCGCGCAGGCGCAGCCGCCTCGTGGAGAAGAAGGCCACCTGCCGCAGCTCCCGCTTGGCCGTGGTCCGCTCGAGCACGGCATAGAGCCCGTGGCGCGACGAGGCACCGCCCTGGTTCTCGTCGGCCGCGCAGAAGAACTGGCTGTCGGCGTCCCCGGCGCACGGAAGCCGCCCCGCAGCCCGGTCGTCCACGCGCACCACGCCGGCGCTGTCGAAGCGGGTGGCGTGGCTGTGGGCCACGAGCCGCAGGCGCGAGCGCTGCGAGAGCCGGTGCTCGAAGCCCGCCATGGCGGTGGCGCCGGAGTAGGCGCGGTTGACCCCGAACCCGTCGCCCCGGCGCACGCGCACGCCGACGAAGGTGCCATCCTCCGCGCTCTCGGGACCCCAGAGAAGCAGCATCTCCTGCGCCCCGAAGGAGCCGTAGCCCGCCTGCAACCGGAGCCCGCGCTCCGGCAGGCCGAGCCGGTAGTGGGCGCTGCCCGCGACGGCGAAATCGCCCTGCGCGGGATCGAAGGGCCCCTCGATCACCCGCACCTCCTCCACCAGCTCCGGGAGGATGAAGTGGGTGTCCGCATAACCGTGGCCATGGGGGTTGGAGACCTCGTTGAGCGGAACGCCGTCGAGACGGAACTCGATGTCCTGCCCCTCGCCGGCGTCGAAGCCCCGCAGGAAGACGGCGGAGGCGTGGCCCACGCCGGCGTGGTTGCGCAGCAGCACGCCGGGAGCAAGCGTGAGGAGCTGCTCGGCACTGGCCCGCGGCACCGCGGCGTAGCGGCGGGGATCGATCCGGAAGTCGCCGGCGGCGGCGGGCTCCGGCTCGGGCGCCTCACCGACCACCTCCGTCTCGAAGGAGGGAAGCGCCGCTGCGTCCGTGGCCGAAGGCGCCTCCTCCTGCGCCGGCACCGCCGCAGCCGCAGCCGCAGCCGCAGCCACGTCGACCGCCGCGACGCCGCCGGGCGCCTCGAATCGCACCACGTACTCGATCTCCACCGCCACCGGCTCGCCGCCAAGCAGCGCCGGCTGGAAGCGCAGCCCCGCGCCGAAGCGCCGCGCCGCCTCCACGAAAACAGGCGCCGCCTCGCACGGCAGCACCCGCACCTCCGCCACCTCGCCCCTCTCGTCGATCACCAGCGCCAGTGACACGGCGGCAGCAGCGCCGTCCGCCCCCGCGGGATAGGGCGCCACCTGCAGCCCCACGGGCCGCGGCGGAAGCGGCGCGCCCTCGGCGACGGCGATGACAGGCCCGGCGACCAACGCGATGCAGAGCAGAAGGACGACACGCAAGGAGACGACTCCCCCGGCGCACGCGATCCACCTGCGCATACGCCCGGACGAAGGCCATCACGGCCGACGAGGGTCGAGGACGATTGGGAGGAAGAGGAACCCACCGCCGACTACCGGCGCATGGGACGATCCGCCCGAATCGCTAGGGCGCGCCCGGCCGAATCGGCGTGAGCAGGCTGCGCCGCTGCGGCGCCCGCGCCGGCGGCAGCAACGCAGCCGCCTCCTGCGCCGCCTCGGGTGGCAGCAGCGCAGGCGGCTCCACCTCGAGGAGCGCGAGGCCGAAGTGGGCCAGCTCGCCCGCGCCGTGCTCGGCATCGCCGTGCGGCAACCCCGCCTCGTGGGCGTGCTGGTGGGCAGCAGCTGCCCCGTGCACGTGATCGAGGCGGTGACCCGCAAGATGCAGCACCGGGAGCACGACCACACCGCAGACGAAGATCGCCAGCGCCCAGAGGATCACCTCCGGCGTCTTGCGTACCGCTGCGAGTAGCCCGATCCGCTCCATCCGTCACCGACCCCTGCAAACAGGCGAGCAGGGACTCCTGCGCGCAGGAATAGTGCCGAAAGGGCCAGGCGACAAGGAAGGAACGCCCCCGCGAGGCGTGGCTACGGGTGCGCGCTCGCCCGCAGCGCCGGCTCGATCAGCGCCTGCAGCATGTGCAGCGGCAGCGCGCCGCTCTGGCGCCCGACCTCGGCGCCACCGGAGAAGACGGCAAACGTCGGGATCCCGCGGACTCCGTGCCGCGCCCCGGCGCCGGGATGGGCTTCGGTGTTCACCTTGAGGACCACCACCCGCCCCGCCTGATCGCGGGCCAGGCGATCGACGGTGGGCGCCACCATCCGACACGGGCCACACCACGGCGCCCAGAAGTCGACGAGCAAAGGCACCGGCGATCCCGCGATCGCCCGCACCAGCCCTGCCTCGTCCACCTCCTGCGGCGCGCCGCTCGTGGAGAGGGCCCGGTGGCACCGGCCACACGAAGGTGCGCCGGTCTTCCCCGCTGGCACCCGGTTGAAGGCGCCGCAGCTCTCGCAGCGAAAGACGTTCGCGTCCATCCCTTCCCTCCGCGCGCGGCGTGCCGGCCGCCTCTCCCAGCAAGTAGTCCCTCGAACGCACGTGCGCACGCCGCCGGCTTCTTTGGACCACAAACCTTGTGCCACCCTGCCCGGGTGTTTATGGTGGGCCACGATGTCGTCCCGGCCCACCGCCCGGCGGACGAGCAGCCGTTCCCGCCGGATGCGGGTGCTCTACCACCGCGATCAACTTCGCCACCGGCCCCGCTTCGAATGGGTCTCCGGGAAGCGCGTGGAGCATTTCGAGCGCAGCTCGCGCCCCGGGCGAATCCTGACCGCGCTGGAACGCTGCCACCGCTTCGAGATCACCCCGCCGAAGAAGCCGCTGCCCATGGCAGAGCTCGAGCGCACCCACACGCCGGAGCTGGTGCGCTTCCTCCGCCGGGCCTGCGGGCAGATCCGGGAAGGCACCTACTACCCGAACGTCTTTCCGAAGCGCTACTCGCTCACCGCCCCGGCGGAGGGCCTGGCGCGCGCCGGCTTCTACTGCCTCGACGCGGGCACGCCCCTGACCCGCTGGTCGTACGACGCAGCCCGCCTCGCCGCCGCCTGCGCGGTGGAGGGAGCGCAGCTCCTGCTGGACGGCCGGGAGTCGGAGGTCTATGCGCTCAGCAGGCCGCCCGGCCACCACGCAGAAGCCGATCTCTTCGGCGGTTACTGCTATTTCAACAACGCGGCGCTTGCCGCGAACCGGCTCCGCGCCGCAGGCCGCGTGGCCATCGTCGACATCGACTTCCACCACGGGAACGGCACGCAGGCGATCTTCTGGAAGGATCCCGACGTGCTGTTCGTCTCGATCCACGGACGGCCGGAAGATTTCTACCCCTACTTCAGCGGGTATGCCGGCGAGACCGGCGAGGGGCGGGGAAAGGGCACCACGCTCAACCTGCCGATGCCCGCCGGTGTGGACGATGCCGCCTACCGGCGGCAGATCGAGCGGCGCGTCGTCCCCGCGCTGCAGGCCTTTGCGCCGCGGAGCCTGATCGTCTCCGCGGGATTCGATACCTGGCTCGGTGATCCGGTCGGCGAATTCGACCTCACCACGCCCTTCTACGCGGAGCTCGGCGATCGATTCGCCAGGCTCGGCCTTCCCACGCTGGTCGTGCAGGAGGGTGGCTACCAGGTTTCCCAGCTGGGCGAGAACGTTCGCACCTTCCTCGAGGGCTTCCTCGATGCGCGCGGCGACTCGACCCCGAGGAGGATGAAATGAAGCTCGTCGCAACGCAGGCACGCGCGCGCGCCGCGCAGCCCGAGACGACCGAAGCCCATACGACGAAGCCGAAGGCAACGGCGCCGAAGCAGTCGGCACCGGCGAAGGCCGCCACCCGCGCGGCGAAGCCGAAAGCGAAGGCCTCCACGAAGGCCAGGGCCACCACCAAGGCCAAGCCCCGCGCCCGCGCCGCCGGCAGGATCGCAGCCCCCCGCCCAGCGGCGAAGGCCGAGGCCCAGTCCCCGGCGCAGGCCGCGCCCGCAGCGCCCGATCGCACCCCGCTGCGCAAGGACGATCTCCCCAAGCCGCTCCACACCGGCAAGCGGCTCATGGGCCGGGTGCAGCTCGTTCTCGACGAGGGCCAGACCACCGACGTCCTCGGGATCTGCTACGGCCTCGAGCACGAGGTGAGCGCTCCCGGCTACCGGGTGAAGCTCTTCCTCGATTATTACAACCGCCGCCTCAAGGTGATGGACTACCGCGCCCAGGACTACGGCGCGATGGTGGCGAAGCTGCGCTTCCTCGCCGACGCCAACAAATTCGACAAGGTCTGGATCAAGGCCGACGAGAAGGATTGGCAGCACTTCCTCCGCTACGGCTACGTCCTCGAGGGCCTGCTCAAATACGCCAACCGCGGCAGGACGGCGTACATGATGTCGCGGTTCTGCTCGCAGCAGCGCCTCCACTCCCGCGATCTGATGCAGGAGATCCTGCTGATCGAGGAGATCCTCGGCCGCGGCAGGCGCGAGGGGCCGCGGCCGCTCCCCGCGGGCTACACCCTCGATTTCGCCCGCGAACGCGACGTGGACGGGATGCTCGGCCTCTACCGCCGCGTCTTCAAGACCTACCCCTCGCCGCTGACCTACCGCGAGTACCTCACGGCAGTCCTCCACCGCGACGCGCTCTTCCGCGTCATCCGCAACAAGAGTGGCCAGGTGGTTTCGGTGGCGTCCGCCGAATTCGACCGGCCGCATCTCTCCGCGGAGCTCACCGATTGCGCCACCCACCCCGACGAGCGGGGCAAAGGGCTGATGAGCGTGATCCTCCACGCCCTCGAGAACGATCTCCGCAAGCACGGCTACATCTGCGCCTACACCATGGCCCGCGCCAGGAGCTACGGCATGAACGCCGCATTCCACGCGCTCGGCTACGAGTTCAATGGCAGGATGATCAACAACTGCGACATCTACGGCGCCTTCGAGGACATGAACCTCTGGGTGAAGGACCTGCGCCCCGAGCGCGTCCGCGGCAAGAAGGCGAAGCCGGCCCGGGCCTGAAGCACCAAACGACAACGGGAAACGCAGCGAGGCGGAAGCCCCCGGGCCCGCCTCGTCGCGGTCCTGGGCAGCGCGCGGGCCCGGTATACAAAGCGGGCGGCGGGAGGCAACGGGCGCCTTTCCGAATACAGCCTGAATACGCCAGTCCTTACGCGGCCTTACATCACGCGAATGTGGCCACCCGGACCGTCCGGCGCCTCCCCCTCGCTGGACACGAACCACCCTTCCCCGCCATCTTGTTAAACATGGCAAAGGCGATCGACGTCTTCGGCTACATGGACTATCGGTCCTTCCTCCGCGACTTCTACGCGGAGAAGAAGGCCGGCAAGCGCGGCTTCTCCTTCCGCGCCTTCTCGATGCGCGCCGGCCTCGGCTCCCCGAACTACCTCAAGCTGGTGATGGACGGGGACCGCAACCTCACCCCGGAGATGGCGGAGCGCTTCGCCACGGCCTGCGGCCTCAAAGGGGATTCGGCTGCGTTCTTCTGCGAGCTGGTGGGCTTCAACCAGGCGAAGAACCTGGCGGAGCGCAGCGACAAATTCGCCAAGCTCACCACCTACCGGAAATACCGCGCGGCCCACCAGCTCGAGGTGGCGCAGGCCGCCTACTGCACCAACTGGTACCTGCCGGCGATCCGGGAGCTGGCCCTGCGCAAGGACTTCCGGGCGGACGCAGCCTGGATCGCGCAGACCCTCGTCCCCTCGATCACCGAAGCGGAAGCGTCGATGGCGCTGGAGAAGCTCCTCGAGCTGCGGCTCCTCGTCCTCGACGAGGAGGGCAGGGTCGTGCAGGGGACGGAGCTGGTCTCGACCGCCGCCGACACCTCGCTCATGCACGTGCGCAGCTACCACCGCACGATGATCGCCCGGGGAATCGAGGCGATGGACGACATCCCCTGGCAGGAGCGCGACATCTCCTCGCTCACCCTCTGCCTTGGGCCTACGGGGATCAAGCGCTACAAGGATCGCCTGCAGCGCTTCCAGAACGAACTGCTCGAGCTCTCCTCGCTCGAGAGCGATCCGCAGCAGGTGATCCAGATCAATTTCCAGCTCTTCCCGTTGTCGAAGGGCCGTGAAGAGGGGGATGCAGGATGAGGCAGGCAAGCTGGATCGTAGGCACGATGCTCCTCGTCACGGGCTGCGGTGACGGGGCGGTCTCTGGCACGAAGATCGGAAACCCCACCGCCACGGTGCAGATGCGCACCACCGCCTGGTCGAGCGACGAGAACGTCGCCACCATCCCGCAGGCGCAGGCCCTCACCACCGGCGTGGTGGTGACCCGCGCCATCCTCGGCATCGAGGAGATCCGGTTGATCGAGGCGCTGCCCGACGGCACCTGCCCGCTCTCGGACGACGGCCCGGAGATCGAGCGGGCCTTCACCACCGACCTCATCCGCGGCGACGACCTCGCCCCGATCACGGTCGCGAAGGCCACCCGCTTCTGCCAGGTCCGCTTCAAGCTGGAGGAAGGCGAGGATCTCGTGGGCTCCGAGCATGGGACGCTCCTCGGCGAGGCGGAGATCCTGGTCGAGGGCGCCCGGCAGGACGGCACGCCCTTCGAGCTGCGCAGCCGGGAGATCGGCGACATCCGGATCGGCGACGGCTTCACCTCCTTCTCCTTCGACCAGGACGAGGTGCGCTGGAACCTCGCCTTCGACGTGGCGCGCTGGTTCGAGAACGTCGATCTCGACGGCGGGATACCGAGCGGCGGCACGATCCGCATCGACGAGGACAACAACCGCGGCCTCCTCGAGCAGTTCGAGGACGCCGTGGAGCGCGGCGCGAACGCCTGCGAGGACGACGAGGGTCCCGCGGACGACGACTGCCGGGACCCCCTCCTCGGCGAGCACCCCGAAGACGACGACGGCACGGAGGCCTGAGTCCGCATCCTGCGCCCGTATACGGAAGCGGCCCGGATGCCACCCTGCCAGGCAGGGACGGCACCGGGCCGCAGCTGCGTATACCGGGCTGCTGCGACTTTACAGGTGCATACCCGGCGAGCGATTCTGTCTACATGGGCAAGCAGTCCATCGACGTCTTCGGCTACATGAACTACCGGGCCTATCTCCACGACTTCTATCGGGAGAAGAAGGCCACGGGCCGCGGATTCTCGTTCCGCGTCTTCTCTCGCCTCGCCGGCCTCGGCTCACCGAATTACCTGAAGCTGGTGATGGACGGCGACCGCAACCTCACCGCGCAGATGGCGGAGCGCTTCGCCGACGCCTGCGGCCTCAAGGGCGAATCGGCTGCCTTCTTCTGCGAGCTGGTCGGCTTCAACCAGGCGAAGGACACGGTGGAGCGGACGGAACGCTTCGGCCGCCTCACCACCTTTCGCAAATACCGCGCGGCGCACCAACTCGAGCTGGCGCAGGCCGCCTACTACAGCAACTGGTACCTGCCGGCGATCCGCGAGCTCGCCGCCCGCAAGGACTTCAGCGACGATCCCGCCTGGGTGGCGCGCAACCTCCTGCCGGTGATCACGGTGGCGGAGGCGACGATGGCCCTCGAGAAGCTCCGCGAGCTGGGCCTCCTCGTCACCAACGAGGCGGGGCGGCTGGTGCAGGGAGCCGATCTTGTCACCACCGGCGACGAGACGCGTCTGATCCACGTTCGCAGCTTCCACCGCACGATGATCACCCGGGCATTGGAAGCGATCGATCAGCTACCGAAGGAGGATCGGGAGATCTCGTCGCTCACGCTCTGCCTGGGATCGGCCGGGCTCAAGCGCTTCAAGGAGCGGATCCAGCGCTTCCAGGACGAGCTCCTCGACCTCTCGGCGTTGGAGAGCGATCCGGAGCAGGTGATCCAGATCAATTTCCAGCTCTTCCCGCTCTCGCAGCGCCGGAACGAGGATGACGTATGAAGAAGACCACGATCGCCTGGGGCATGGCGGGGGCCGTCTGGCTCGCCGGCTGCGGAGTCGGCGGCACGAAGACCGGCAACCCGGACCAGGTGGTGCCCGACGTCGACGCGGAGATCGAGGTCGAGCTGCGCGCCTGGTCGAGCGAGGAGAGCGTCGCGTCGCTGCCGGAAGGGCAGCAGGCGCTCACCCAGGGCGCAGCGCTGCGCCGGATGCTCCTCAGCGTGTACGAGGTCCGGCTGGTGGAGGCGATCGCCGACGGCGCGTGCTCGGGTGCGGTGGATGGACCGGTGATCGACGGGGCTCGCGCGATCGACCTGCTCCGCGGCGAGGCCCTCCCCCCGCTCACGGTCGCGAAGAAGACCCGCTTCTGCGGCCTCCGCCTCTCCCTCCAGCCCGGCAGCTTCCTCGAGGAGCGCAGCGAGGAGGCGGAGCTCCTCGGCGACGCGTCGATCTTCATCGAGGGCAGCAGGGCGGACGGCACGCCTTTCATCGTCCACAGCAGGGGCGTCCGCGAGATCCTGCTGCGCAGCCAGCGGGCCTTCGGCTTCACGGAGGACGAGCGCTGGTTCGTCGCCTTCGATGCGGCCCGCATGTTCGCCCCGGTGGATCTCGAGGGGGCGGAGGTGGAGGGCGGCCTGATCTTGATCAGCGGCTACCAGAACTACGAGCAGCTGGTCCAATTCGAAGAGGTGGCGCCCCGATCGGTGAATGCCTGCCTCGACGACGAGGACGGCGCCCTCGACGAGGCGTGCAGGGCGCCGGTGCTGGGTGAGCCGCCCGGCGCCTGATCCGCCCGGCCCACGAACGAAGACGGCGGAAGCCCGGGACGAGACGCTCCCGGGCTTCGTGCCCTGTCGGACCGCGCGACCGCCTACCCCGCGGGCACACCGCCCGTCGAGGCAGCCAGCTGCCGGATCCGCCGGGGCGTCGGCTCGCGCCCTGCGGCGAAGCGCTCCTGCATCGCGGTGAGCTGGCTGGAGAGCACGTCGATCCGCCTGCCGAGCACCGGGGAGGCGTCGCCGCGCAGCGACTGCAGCTCGCTCCCCGCCTCGTTGAGGAGCACCTCCGCCTGTGCCCAATTCCGGTTCTCCGCCTCCTTCGCCGCAGCCCGGAGGCGCAGCCGCACGGGCACCAGCGGCGCGCTGGTCCGCAGCTCGGCGATCGGTTCGGGGACGCCCTGCACCAGGTTGCGCGCGAGGCCGGCGTTGCCCGCCTCCAGCTCCGCCAGCGCGGCGCGGGCGTGGGCGAAGGCCTCTTCGGCGGCATCGAGGCCGAGATCGGCCATCACCCAGTTGCGCGCGCCGAGGAGCGAGCGGGTCGCCGAAACCGCGTCACCCGCTGCGAGCTGCCGCTTCGCGTCCCGGACCAGCGTAAGGGTCTCGGCGGGAAGCACCGCGGCGAGCTGTTCGACCTCCTCGACGAGCGGGTCGATCTCCATCACCTGCCCCTCGGGCAGCTGCAGGCGCGCAGCAGTCTCGCCGAGCCGCGTCGCCAGCGAAGCGCCGGGGCCCTCGGAGAGGATCGCCTGCAGCGTCTGCGTGGAGAGCTCGAGCGAGGACTGCGCCGCGGGGAAGTCGTTCCGGGCGAGCGAGAGCTCGGCGGCCGCCAGCTGCTCCGCAGCGATCTGCGAGCGCTCGGCCACGTCGAGCTGCGGGTTGAGCAGCCCGCGCCAGGCCTGATCGGCAGGCGCTGCGGTCCCGCGGCGCAGGCGCAACGGACGCTGCGGCTGCGCCACCTGCCCCGCGTCGGAGTCCGGCTGGACGGAGGGCCCCGGTGCCGGTGCCTCGGTCGGCGCCTGCTCCTCTGCGACGGCGGCGCCGTTCTGCTCGGCCCCGGCAGCGCCGTCCTCTGCCGCTCCAGCAGCAGCGCCGTCCTGCGCCGCCCCTGCATCGCCATTCGCTGCCGCCGCGGCTGCAGCTCCACCCTGCGCCGCAGCCGCAGCCCCGTCGGCTCCCGACGCCGCGCCGTCCGCCGCGGGAGGCGCCATCTGCCCCGTCTCCTGCCCCGTCTCCGGAACAGCGGCCCCGTCCTCCTGCGCCAGCGCTCCACTCGCCGGAAAGACGATCAGGAGCGCCGCCGCACCGATCCACGTGCTCCGCCGCATCACCCACCTCCTCGCCCGCAACGGGCGCTCGCGGTAACGATGCGGATGGAACTCGGCCCTCGCAGCGCGGGCCCCTGCCCGCCTGCCCGGCCCCCGAGCTCGAAACGAAGCGGCCCCGCGTCGCACGAGGCGAGCGGGGCCGCTCCAAGGCAGAACCGAACGAAGCGCCGCTACTGCTCCGCGGCGATCTCCTGCAGGCCGAGCTTCCACACGCCCGCCTGCCCGGTGCCCACGAAGATCGCCTCGTGCCCCGCGGCGAGCGGTCCCGGCAGCACCGCCGCCTCGGAGCCGCCGACCTTCCAGGTCGCCCCGCCGTCGCTCGAGACGAGGAGCGGGCTCTTCTCCCCCTCGCCGCCGACGACGCTCGCCGCGAGCAGGTTGTCCCGCGAGGCGAGCGCCTGCACGCTCCCTGCGAAGACGGCTTCGTCGCCGATCAGCGCCCAGCTCTGCCCCTCGTCGGTGGAGCGGTAGAGCGCCGTCGAGGCCCCCTCCTCCACCGCCACCGCTGCGACCACGCCCTCGGTGGTCTCCGCCAGCGCCCGGACCTGCGCCCCGGCGGGAAGCCCGGCAGCAGCTGCCTTCCAGCTCTCGCCGCCGTCGCTGCTCGCAAAGAGCCCGCCGCCGGAAGTAGCGGCGTAGAGCACGTCACCGCTCGCACGCAGCGCGAGGATCGCCTCGTAGCTCGCCTCGTCGATCTGCGGCAGGCCGGCGCGTGCAGGTGCCCAGCTCGCGCCGCCATCGGTGGAGCGGAGCACGCCGCTGCCGACGGTCCCGCCGACCATCGCGTCGGTGGTGCCGATCCAGGCGCTGTCGCCGCTGAAGGCGAAGGCGCTCACCTGCACCGGCGTCCCGGCGCCGCCGGGGAGCTGGGGCAGGCCGCTGCTGGCGGGGAGCCAGCTCTCGCCGTCGAAGGAAGTGAAGAGGCCATGCTGCGCAGTGGCGGCGAAGGCCGTGTTGCCGTGAAGCGCCAGCTGGTTCACCTGCGCGTTGGTGGGCAGGCCCTTGCTGCTGCGCGACCAGGTCGCACCACCGTCGAAGGAGCGGTGGACCGCGTCGCTGCCGCTGGAGGCGAGGAGCGTCCCGGCCTCCTCGGCCAGCGCAACCACGCGGGTCTCGACCAGCGTGAGGTCGATCGCCTCCCACTTCCGCGAGCCTGCGCTCCAACGGAAGAGGAGGTCGTCGGCACCGAGCCAGATCCCGGCGGCGCCACCGGCGAGGGCGGTGATCCGCCCGCCGGGCAGGCCGGTCCCTGCATCGACCCAACGGGCGAGGGCGGGATCCCAGCGAAAGACGCTGCCGCTCCCGAGGGCGGCAAAGAGCTCGTCGCCAGCGCCCACCAGCGCAGGGAGCCCGAACCCCGTGTGGTCGAAGGCGGAGAGGACGACCTCGCTCCAGCTCAGGCCGCGGTCGGTGGAGCGGAAGACGCTCGCAGCGCCGGGGGCCATGGCGAAGAGGTCGGTACCGTGGGCGGCGAAGCTGGTCGCCCAGCCGGCGCGGCCCTCCTCGACGATGGCCCAGGAGACGCCGCCGTCGGTGGAGCGATGGAGCTTGCCGCTGTAGAGGCCGGTAGCGAGGAGCACGTCCTCCGCCGCGAAGATCTCGCCGACCGCCTCGTTGTCGGGAAGCGGCGCGAGGGCGGTCCAGCTGCTGCCTGCGTCGTCCGAGACGACGATCGCGCTGCGGTCGCCGACGTCCTTGCCGCCGGCGACGGCGAAGAACCTGCCGGCGCCTGCCTGCACGGAGAAGATCTCGCCCGGCGCGCCGACACCCGCGGCGCTTCTCCAGCTCGCGCCACCGTCCACCGAGCGGTAGACGCCGGCATCGGTGAAGAGGGCCACCAGGGCGCCGTCGACGGCGGCGACGTCCATGGCCTGGCCCTTCGCCACCTCGTCCCAATTCCGTCCGCCGTTGGTGGAGCGGAGGAGATGGGCAGGGCTGCCGAGGAAGAGCTGCCCCTGGTCGGAGACGAAGACGGGCGCCGCGCCGGTCCCGACGGGACCTGCGGTCGGTCCCCACTCGCCGGTGGGGACGACCTCGACCGCCTCCGGCAGCTCGGTGGCGCAGCCGCCGTCGACGCAGTAGGGCAGGCCCCACACGTGGCATTCGGCGTCCTGCTCGCAGGCGGCGAGGCAGACGCCAGGGGCCCGAAAGCTATCGATCACGCACTCGCCGTAGAGCTTCGGGAGCTGTGCCGTCACGCAGACGGTGTCCTCGCCGATCTCGCCGCAGCCCGCGTCGCTGAAGCAGCCGAGGGTGCAAGTGCCGCAGACGCAGGCCATGCCTTCGCCGCAGGTCTCGTCCGTCTCGCACGGCTCCATGAAATGGGTCTCGCCGCCGGGCGCCTCGCTCGAGAAGCCGCAGGCGCCGAGCGTCACCAGCGCACATGCCGCAATTACGTACCGCATCATGGCAGCTCTCACTCTCCGACTTCCTCGTCCTCGCGGACCGTCTGGCCCACGTAGAACACCACCTGGTAGTTGGAACCGGTCTCCTGCTTTCCGTGGGCTTCGACGCGCTCGCGCAGCCTCGTGCCCTCTTCGCGGACGCGCCTCAGGAAGCCGCTCACCTCTTCTTCGAGGGGATGCCCGTGCCAGACGTCGTAGCGGAAGGTGCTTCCCCCGATGGCATCGCCGGGGAGCGCGCGCCGCTCGCGCCGCTGCAGCTTGTTGGTGATGAGCGTCACCACGGCCTGGTAGTGGTCGAAGATCGCCGCCTCCCAGCCGAAGGCGGAGCCGAGCGGGATCACGCAGGCGTCGACCCGGAGCAGCCCGTCGCTCTCGGTGACCCTGCCGTCGGCGACCAGGCGATCGATCGCTGCGTCGAATTGCGCGCCGTCCATGCGGACGATCTCGCGGAGCGCCGGCCTGCCGATCGGCGCGTGGTGGTGGACCTGCACCCAGAGGAAGGCGGTCTCTGCTTCCGGATCGGCCTTGCGCCCCAGCGCACCGAGTTCCTCTGCGGAGGCGACGCGGTAGCCGGTGGCGTCGCCGCGGCCGGTCTGGAAGACCAGCCCGGTCTCGACCAGATCCCGGAGCACGCCGCGGACCGAGGCCTCGTCGTCGCGGCAGAAGCGCTGGAGGACCTCGGCCCTGCTCGCCACCTGCCGTTCCTCGAGGTAGCTCAGCACCGCTTCCCAGAGCGAGCGGCCGCGCTCGGTGGCGGACTCGCTCAGCCGCTGCACCTTGTCGTGGTAGGTGCGGAGCGAGAGGCCGAACATGTCGGCGATGACCTTGCGGCCGAGGCCCTGGTTCTTCAGCTCCGCGACCAGGTCGAGGAATACCTGGTTGGCGACGCTGGCGAGCTGGGCCCGCGCGCCGTGCTGCGTGGCGAGCTGCGCCACCAGCACCATGGTCTGCCGCGTGATCGCATCGATCAGCAGGTTGACGTTCATTCGACTCCTCGCAGAGTGCCCACTCTCGCCGCCCGGTCGGGGTAGTGCCTAGTGCGGAAATCCGCACACCCCCTCCGCTTCCGGGGCGAGCCGCCAGACCCCGCCGCCCTCGGTGCCCATGTACCAGATTCCCCCGACCCGACGGAGGCTGCGGATGGGCTGGTTCGGCATCCCCCCGCCCAGCACCCTCCACCGCGTCCCGTCGGTCGTACAGCGCACCTGCCAGCCCCCGCCGGCGAGGCGCCACGCCACCGCCACCTCCCCCGCGCCACCTGCCAGCGCCACCGCCTCGGCCCCCGGCATCTCCGGTGGGTCGAACCGCTCGAACCGCAGGCCGCCATCGGTGGAGCGATGGATCCAACCGCCGCGGCCCAGCGGTCCTGCCCGGGCGAAGAGAATCGTACCCGATCCCGCCAGCTCGACCACCGGCGTGAGGTCGTCGCCGATCCGGATCGGAAGCCCCTGCCCGACCGCTTCCCAGCTACCGCCGCCGTCCCCGGAGCGGAAGAGCCCGTTCCCCAGGGTGGCGGCGAAGAGCGCCCCCTCCACCGACGCCAGGGCGACGAGGGGCTCGAACCGCTCCTCGCCACCGACGGTGCGGCTCGGCAGGCCGGAGCTGGCCGGGTGCCAGCTTCCCGCCTCGAAGCGCCAGACCCCGGCGCCGGTGAGCTGCAGCGGCTCCCAGGGATCACTCGTCCGCTCGAAGCCGGAGCCGGTGGCGGCGAGCACGCTGCCCTCGTGATCGACGAAGGCCGCCACCTCCCGGTACTGGGTCCCTGCGATTCCCTGGTAGGTGGGAAAGCCCTCGACGACTGGCGTGAAGCGCTGGCCGCCGTCGGTGGAGGCGAAGACGCCGCCCCCTGCGGTCGCTGCCAGGAGCACCCCGCCGGCGACTTCGGCGGTGAGGATCGGCGGCGCGTCCTCCCCCGGTGGCTCGAGCCGCCGCCAGGTGGCCCCGGTGTCGGCGGAGACGTGGAGCCTGCCGTGTGGATCGCGGGCGAGGAGCATCCCCTCGCCGCCTGCCAGCGCATCGATGCGGGTCCGAACCAGCTCCGCCTCCACCGGCCCCCACCGCTCCCGGTGGCGGTCGAAGCGGAGGAGACGATCCTCGACCACGGCGAAGACCCCGGCGTCGCCTCCGTGGAAACCGGTGAGGAAGCCGGGGCCGAGACCGTCGTCCGCAGGGGTCCACCGGTCGAGGGCCACGTCCCAGCGGTAGACGTAGCCGGAGCCCAGGGCGGCGAAGAAGCCCTCCGGGGTGCCGACGAGGTGGGACGATTGGTAGCTCAACTTCTCGCTGCCGCCGAGAAGCACCTCGCTCCAGGTGGCGCCGAAGTCGGCGGAGCGGTGGATGGTCCCCCGCTCCTGGGAGACGGCGAAGAAATTCTCGGCGTGGTAGCCGAACGCGTCGGCGCCTGCGACGTCGTAGCCCACCCCGGCGAGCGCCTCCCAGCTCGCCCCGCCGTCGAAGGATCGGTAGAGGAGCTGGCCGCCGTAGCCCGGGGCGAGGAGGACGTCACCGCCGCTGATGATGCGGGTGGGAAGCGCCCCGTTCCCGGAGAGGGGCGCGAGGTGGGTCCAGCTCGCGCCGCCATCGGCGCTCCGCACCGCGGCGAGCCGCTCCTCGGCCGCCTCGTAGATCACCGCGAAGAGCCGCTCGCCGTCAGCAGCGAGGGAGACGATCGGCCCGGGGGCCTCGATCGCCCGCCAGCTCCTGCCCCGATCGTCGCTGCGGTAGAGGTGCTGGGAGTCGACCACGGCGAAGATCGAGCGCGCGCCCTCGACCAGCTGCGAGAGCGCGCCTGCGGGAAGGCCAGCGGCCTCCTCCCAGTGGAGGCCGCCATCCTCGGAGCGGAGCAGCACGTCCCAGGTGCCGAGCAACACCGTATCGCCGCTCACGAGGAGGGCGGTGGCGCGGCTCGTTCCGACGGGCCCCGCCGTCTGCTCCCAACCTGCGGGACCGGTGCACAGCGCCAGCTCGCAGGGCTCGGGGGGCGGCTCGCCGCATCCCTCACAGGGCACGGGCGCAGCCTCCCGCTGCCCGGCCCCGCAGGCGGAGAGGAGAAGCGCCACGGCGAGGAGGACGATCTTCACCGCTCGCGCATCCCGGCGACGCTCTGGCCGCAGTACCAGACCACCTGGTAGGGAACGGCGCCAGGCGGACGCGCCGCCGCGCTCGCCCGTGCGCGGAGATCGACGGCGTCGCGGCGCTCGCGGGAGAGGCGGCCGAGGATCTCGGTCTCGAGGGGATGGCCGCGCCAGAGATCGAAGCGGAAGGTGCTGCCGCCCACTGCGTCGGCAGGCGCCGCGCGCTGCACCGCCTCCAGCTTGCCGGAGATGGCGGCGACCACCGCGTTGTAGTGATCGAGGACCGCAGCCTCCCAACCTGCCGACGCCTCCAGCGGGATGACGCAGCTCTCGCAGCAGAGGCGGCCCTTCTCCTCGGTGAGCCTGCCGTCCGCGAGGAGCACGTCGACGATGGGATCGAGCTCCACCGCGTCGAGCTGCACCATCTCCCGCAGACGGGCCCGGGTCATCGGGCCGTTGTGGTGCACCGCCACCTGCACGAACGTCTCGAGACCGGCGACGCCCTTCCCGGCGCGGCGGTAGGTCGCCGCCAGCTGGGAGATCAGCACCAGGGTTTCGCGGGTGATTGCCTCGATCAACAGCTCCACGTTCATGGGAGCCATTCAAGCGATCGGGTGCCTTTGCCGATAGTGCGGAATCCCGCACGAGTCGCGCGCCGACGATCACAAGGAGTGTCAACCGGCGATCGGCTTCTGCCGTACCCTGGCACGACCACTTGCCCGACGACGCGCCTCTGCAGACGAGCGCCGGCTCGCAGCTCCTGCCATCGTCGCAACGGGCGCCGGCCGGGAGGCTCCCGCTTCCCCGCTTCCCCGCTTCCCACCCGCCGCACCCGGCCCTTCACCCGCCCGCGCTGGTGTAGTGGCGGATCGCGTTCTTCCACACCAGCCGCGCCACGAAGGAGAAGACCGCCGCCCCCAGCAGCGCCCACCCCGCCTGCCCCGGCCCGAGCCGCCCGAGGATCGCCAGCGCCGGGTAGGTGGTCATCACCGCCAGCGGGATGACGAAAGTGAAGACGAACGAAAGCACGCCGCGAAAGACCGACGAGGGCCACCGGGCCGCGTCGTAGATCGAGGCGAAGAGGTAGGAGAGGTTGTCGATCTTCACCACGAAGAACGCCAGGCTCACCACCAGGATCCAGAGCGAGTAGAGGATCGTCACCGCGCCCACGAGCAGCGCCAGCGTGGTGAGCACCGCGCCTGCGCTGGGCACGTGCCGCAACTCGACGAGCGCCCACGCCAGCAGCGCGAGGCCACCCAGCACGTCGGCGCTCTTCCAGATCTCGAAGCGCGCGGTGGAGACGAGGAATTGCGCGTCCGCCGGCTTGAGCAGGATGAAGTCGAGGGTGCCCTTGCGGATGTGCTCGACCACACTCTGGAGCGCCGGCTGGATCCCGCCGTCGAGCACGCCCTTGAGCACGGTGAACCACGCCACCACCACCAGCGCCTCGGGCCAGGTCCAGCCCACCACCGTCTCGCGCTTGTCGAAGAGGACGAGCAGCGGCACCAGCGCCGAAGCCGTCCAGAAGAGCGACATCACCGCGTCGACGAGGAAGTCGACCCGGTATTGGAGGGTGAGGAGCGCGGAGGCACGGAGCTGCACCGCGAGCAGCCGAAGGTAGCGGCGCACCCTTATCCCCCGTAGGCCGCGTAGCGCTTCAGCCCCGCCGCCCAGAGCCGCAGGCCCGCCACGAGGAAGAAGGCCACGTAGAGCCACTGCACGCAGAGCCCCACCGCGAGCCCCTCCCGGTCGACGAGCCCCAGCATCAGCTCGACCGGGAACGAGAGCAGAAAGCGGAAGGGGAGCCAGCGCGCCACCGCCCACAGCCACTCGGGCAGCAGCTCGAGCGGCAGGATGTAACCGGAGAGCACGAAGAAGAGCCCCAGCCAGAGCTCGAAGATCGAGAGCGAGCTCTCCCAGAAGAGCCCCAGCGTCCCGATCAGCGCCATCACGCAGAAGGTCATCAGCCACGCGCCGAGGAGCGCCACCGGCACCGCCGCCCAGAGCAGGAGATCGCCGGTGAGCGTCTCGCGCCCCACCCAGAAGAGCGCGCCCGCGGCGATGGGAAGCGACACCAACACGCGCATCGGGATCGCCGCGAGGTTGTCGGCGGCGAAGACGAGGAAGGGGTGCATCGGCTTGAGCAGCCGCATCCCCAGCGTCCCCTGCCGGATCTCGAAATTGAGCTCCCAGACCACCCACGATCCGGTGAGGAGCCGCACGATCAGCGTGGCGAGGAAGTAGCCGATGAATTCCGTCTCGCCGAAGCGCCCCACCGGCGCCTCCGCCGCCACCGCCGTCCAGAGGAGCAGCATCACCAGCGGCATGTTGGTGGCGAGGATCCAGACCAGGAACTCGCTGCGGTAGGCGATGGCGGAGGCGAAGCCCACCCGCAGGAGCGTCGGCGTCGCGCGCCGGATCTCGGCGACGCGGCTCACGCGCGCCGCCCCCTGGCGAAGAGCTCGGAGAGCACCTCCTCGAGCGGCGCCTCCTCGACGTTGAGATCGATCACCGGCAGCTCGGCGAGCGCAGCTGCGACCACGTCGCGCAGCTGCCCCGCGGGCACGCCGAGGATCGCCTGCGATCCGTCGCGCAGCACCACCCGCCCGCCGATCCGCTCGAGCTCCGCCGCGGTCACCTCGCGCCCCAGCCGCAGCGTGATCCGCTTCTCGGGGCGGGTCTGCCTGGCCAGCTCCTCCAGCGCGCCGTCCCAGGTGAGCCGGCCGTGGTCGATGACGATCACCCGCGGGCAGAGCGCCGCCACGTCGTCCATGTAGTGGCTGGTGAGGATCACGGTGGCGCCGTGCCGCTCGTTGTAGGCCTTGATGAAATCGCGGACCACCGCCTGCATGGTCACGTCGAGGCCGATGGTGGGCTCGTCGAGGAAGAGCACCCGGGGCCGGTGGAGGAGCGCCGCCGCCAGCTCGCATTTCATCCGCTCGCCGAGCGAGAGCTGCCGCGTCGGCTTGCCCACCAGGTCGCCGAGCTGCAGCAATTCCACCAGCTCGTCGAGGGTCTCGCGGAACCGGGCCCGGGGCACGTCGTAGATCGCCCGGTTGAGCTCGAAGGTCTCCGCCGGCGGCAGATCCCAGAGGAGCTGCTGCTTCTGCCCGGTGACGAGCATGATCGAGCGGAGGAAATCGGCCTCCCGCCGCCCGGGCTCGTGCCCCGCCACCAACGCCCTGCCGGCGGTGGGGTGGAGCAGGCCGGAGAGCATCTTGAGCGTGGTGGTCTTGCCGGCGCCGTTCGGCCCGAGGAAGCCCACCCGCTCTCCTGCGGCGATCTCGAAGGAGATCCCGTCCACCGCCTTCACGGTCTCGTAGCGGCGCCGCACCACCGAGCGGAGCGCTGCGGCGAGGCCCGGGGGCCGCTTGTGGACCTGGTAGTGCTTGGCGAGATCGCGGACGGAGATCATGGCGGCCGGGAAGGTAAGCCGGTGGCGCCCCCTTCCGCCACCGCACTTTGCACGTCAGGAAGCGGACGCCCCCCGCGCGCGTGCCGGTCGACGCCGGCGCTCCCCGTTGCTAACTGGAGGCGCATTCTGCGCGAACGCCGCCCGTGGACGCGGCGACCAGGGAGACCGCACCATGGACCAGAGCCTTCGCACGGCGGCAGAGAAATGGCTCGCCGAGGACCCCGATCCCGACACGCGTGCCGAGCTGCAGCAGCTCCTCGACAGGGGCGAAGAGGCGCAGCTCCGGGATCGCTTCGGCATGCGGCTGGAGTTCGGCACCGCGGGCCTGCGCGGCGTGATCGGCGCCGGCCCCAACCGCTTCAACCGCTCGGTGGTGATCCGCACCACCGCGGGCCTCGCCCGCTATCTCCTCGAGACGGTCGCCGACGTGAAGCAGCGCGGCGTGGTGATCGGCTTCGACGGCCGCCGCCTCTCCGCCGAGACGGCGAAGGACACGGCGGCGGTCCTCGCCGGCCACGGCATCCCGGCGCGGGTCTACACCGAGCTCGCCCCCACCCCGCTCACCGCCTTCACCGTGACCCACCTCGGCGCCGCAGCCGGCGTGATGATCACCGCCAGCCACAACCCGCCGGAGTACAACGGCTACAAGGTCTACTGGAGCAACGGCGCGCAGATCGTCCCGCCCCACGACAAGGGGATCAGCGCCGCCATCGACGCGGTGGGCGCCATCCCGGAGGTCCCGCGGCTCGAGGAGAAGGAAGCCCGGGCGCAGGGGCTCTGGCAGGATCTCGGCACGCAGGAGATCGACGCCTACTTCGCCGCGATCCGCGACCTCTCCACCAGCAGGGCCGGCCGCGACGATCTCACCGTCGTCTACACGCCGCTCCACGGCGTCGGCGGCAAGCTCGCCACCCGCGCCCTGCGCGAATTCGGCTTCACGAAGATCCACGTGGTGGAGGAGCAATTCGAGCCGGACATGCATTTTCCCACGGTCCGCTTTCCCAACCCCGAGGAGCCCGGGGCGATGGACCTCTCGCTGGAGCTGGCCCGGAAGACGAAGGCGGACCTCGTCCTCGCCAACGATCCCGACGCGGACCGGCTCGCGGTGGCGGTGCGCCGTCCAGACGGCTCCTACCGGCAGCTCTCCGGCAACCAGATCGGCGTGGTCCTCGCCGCCTGGCTGATGCAGCACGACCGGCGCGGCGGCGACAAGCGGCTGGTGATCAGCACCATCGTCTCCACGCCGATGGCGGGCGAGATGGCGAAGGCCTTCGGCGTCGCCTACGACGAGGTGCTCACGGGCTTCAAGTGGATCGCCAACCGCGCCATCGACCGCAAGCGGGAGAAGGGGGAGCGCTTCCTCGTCGGCTTCGAGGAGGCCCTGGGCTACAGCGTCGGCGAGGTCTGCCGCGACAAGGACGGCGTGAGCGCCGCTGCAGTCTTCGCGGAGCTCGCCGCGGAGGCGAAG
Source organism: Vulgatibacter sp. (assembly GCF_041687135.1). NCBI lineage: Bacteria > Pseudomonadati > Myxococcota > Myxococcia > Myxococcales > Vulgatibacteraceae > Vulgatibacter > Vulgatibacter sp. The sequence goes on from NZ_JAWLCN010000010.1 coordinate 175,706, forward strand.
ACCCGCGGCCGCGACGTGGTGGACGAACTCGAGGACCTCTACCGGCGCTTCGGCGTCTACCTCTCGCGCCAGCATGCGGCGACGATGAAGGGCGCGGCGGGGCAGCAGCAGATCGCGAAGATCATGGACGCCTTCCGCCACCGGGCGCCGCAGGCGATCGGAGGCCTCGAGGTGCTGCAGATCCGCGACTTCAAGCTCGGCGTGATCACCAGCGCCTCCGGCGGCGAGGTGGACCGGATCACCCTGCCCTCCTCCAACGTCCTCACCTTCGACCTCCAGGGCGGCACCCGGGTGATCGCCCGGCCATCGGGCACCGAGCCGAAGATCAAATACTACTTCGACCTCCGGGAGCCGGTGCGCGCGGGGGAACCGATCGAAGCGGCGGAGCAGCGGGCCACCGAGCGACTCGACCGCCTCGAGGCGGACTTCGTGCGGCTGGCGAACGACGCAGCCGAGGCCTGAAGGGCAACGGCCCCGGTGTACCGAAGAGCGGCGTCCTCGCCTCGCGGGGGCGCCGCTTCTCGTTGCAGTAAAGCCGTAATTTACCGGCCTTTGCAGCCTGCCTGCCTGACTTCCTGATCCTGCCCGGGTGGCCTTAGCTTGGAGGGGCTGGCGCACCGCGTCGTGCGTCGATCGGTTGAGGGAAAGGGGCCGACACGATGAAGAAGGTGGCGCTGATCACGGGGGCATCCGGCGCACTCGGGCACGCGATCGCCCTGCGCCTGGCGCAGGACGGCTACGACCTGGCGCTCCACTACCGGTCGGGCGAGGAAGAGGCCCAGCACCTGGCTGCAGACCTCCAGCGGCAGGGGATCCGGGCCCTGCCCGTGCAGGCGGACATCTGCCTGCAGGAGGAGGTCGACAAGATGATCGAGGTGGTGGAGCAGGAGCTCGGCCCCCTCTCCGTGGTGGTGAACAACGCAGGCCTGGTGCGCGACCGCACCATCGCCAAGCTCACCGACGAGGATTGGGACATCGTCCTCGACACCAACCTCCGCGGCGCTTTCCACGTCTGCAAGGCGGCGGTGCAGCGGATGCGCCCCCGCAAGAGCGGCCGGATCGTCAACATCAGCTCGATCGTCGGCGCCATGGGCAACTACGGCCAGATCAACTACGCCGCCTCCAAGGCGGGGCTCATCGGCCTCACCAAGAGCCTGGCGAAAGAGGTGGCGAGGGACCAGGTTACGGTCAACGCCGTCTGTCCCGGCTTCATGGACACCCCGATGGTCCGCGGGGTCCCGGAGGCGGTGCAGGAGAAGCTGGTCGCCCAGATCCCCCTCGGCCGCTTCGGCGAGCCGTCCGCGGTGGGCGAGGCAGTTGCCTACCTGGCCGGTCCGGGGGGCGATTGGGTCACCGGCCAGGTCCTCCACGTGAACGGCGGGATGTACATGTAAAGGGGGAAGGAGGTGGCGCTTTGGCCGAGCCGAACGTTCCGGGCAAGCCTGCGAAGAGCACGTGGGTGAAGATTTTCCTCGTCTTCCTATTCCTGGCGATCCTCTTCTCCTGGATGACCTGCGCGTCCTTCGGGCTGCCCTTCCCGTAGCGGCCCGGGCCTGCGCCCGCCGGTAGCAGCAGGGCCCCGCTCCTCCTCGCAAGGCAGGGGGGACGGGGCCCTTCGCATCTCCCTTCGCCCTTCGCATTTCGCCGCTGCGGTCGCTTCAGTCCGCCGGCGCCCCGCGCCCCGCCGCCTCCGGCGAAGGCGGCTCCGACCGCACCACCCCGGGCTCCAGCCCCTCGGTCGGAGGCGCGGCCGGCAGGAGGTTGGGGGGCAGCTGCTGCTCCACCCGCATCCCCGGCACCTCGGAGGTGAAGGGCGGAAGGGTGCTCTCCCCCAGCTGCGCTGCAGCGGCCTCGTCGCCGGGCTGCACCGCTTCGATCCGCCGGGCCATTCGCACGTTCCCGTCGAGATCGAAGACCGCGTGGACCGGTGCGCCGAGGGGCAGCTGGGTCACGGAGACGGCCTTGCCGTCGAGGAGGTAGAGGGTCTCCGGCCGCAGAAAGAGGATGGCGTCGGGGGCGCCGCCGCCCCGCTGCACGCGGATCTGGTCGGGCGAGCTCGCCACCAGCTTTCCCTCGAGCTGCAGGTCGAAGCCACGGTTCCGGTCCTGGAGGAGCCAGTCGGCGGAGGGGTCGGAAGGCATCTGCAGCGGCGACGGGGATTGGGTCGCAGGCCCGTAGAGATCGGGTGGCTCGAGGAGCCGCGGCGGCTGCGCGACCGCCACGCTCCCAGCGAGCAACGCCGCCGCTGCGCCGACTGCTGCAATCGTCTTGTCGTTTCGGCGTTTCATCCCTTTTCGATTAGCCATCCTCCGGGCCGCCGACGAGAGACGTCCGCCCGGGCACCACGCCGGCGCCCGCCCCCGGGGCGACGAGCCGGCAGCCCGGGCCGCATGCTCGGAAAGGCGTTTCCCCCCTTGCCGGCTATGGTAGAACCCGCGGCTTCGGCGCCTGCTGCGAGACATTCCCGGGCGGCGCAACGGAGAGGAAAAAGCATGGATATCAAGCTCGCTCCATCCTCCCTTGCCGAGAGCAAGGTCGGTCTCGTCGCACTCCCGGTCTTCGAAGAGGACCTCGGCAAGAAGGGCGCCGCCGCAGAATTCGATGCCCTCGACGGCGCCCTCGGCGGCGTCCTCCGCGACATCGCCAGGCAGGAGGGCTTCACCGGCAAGACCGGCTCGAAGCTCCTCGTCCACTCCCATGGGAAGATTGCCGCGTCGCACGTGCTGCTCCTCGGCCTCGGCGCCCGCGGGAAGGCGGAGCTCGAGGCGCTGCGCAAGGCAGCGGGCAGCGCAGCGAAGGAAGGCACCCGGGTCAACGCGGGCAAGCTCGCCTTCGCGGTCCCCGGCGCCTTCGGTGCCTTCGACGAGGCCCGCGCCGCTGCGGAAGGCCTGCAGCTCGGCGCCTACCGCTACGACAAGTGGCGCTCGAAGAAGGACGAGGAGAAGAAGGAGCTCAAGGCTGCCTTCGTCACCTCGCCGGAGCACAAGAAGAACGCCGACGCCGACGCCGGTCTCGCGCTGGGCCTCGCGGTGGCCGAGGGCGTCTGCTTCGCCCGCGACCTCGTCAACGAGCCGGCGATGTTCCTGACGCCGACGCTCCTCGCGCAGGCGGCGCAGAAGAAGCTCAAGGTGCCGGGCCTCACCGTCACCGTGCACGATCGCAAGAAGATCGAGCAGCTCAAGATGGGCATGTTCCTCGGCGTGGCGCAGGGCAGCCGCGAGGAGCCCAAGCTCATCGAGATCAAGTACACGCCGAAGGGTGGCGCCCGCGGCGCCGCCGGCAAAGCCCAGCCGCTGGCCCTCGTCGGCAAGGCGATCACCTTCGACTCGGGCGGCCTCTCGCTCAAGCCGGCGGACGCCATGGTCGACATGAAGACCGACATGGCGGGCTCCGCCGCGGTCTTCGGCGCGATGCTCGCGATCGCCACCCAGGTGAAGCCGAACTTCCCGGTGCACGCCTACGTGGGCGCTGCCGAGAACATGCCGAGCGGCACCGCCTACCGCCCGGGTGACGTGCTCACCGCCCGCAACGGCAAGACCGTCGAGATCACCAACACCGACGCAGAGGGCCGCCTCGTCCTCGGCGACGTGCTCAACTACGCGGTGGAGCAGTCGAAGCCCCGCTGCGTGATCGACCTGGCGACGCTGACCGGCGCCTGCATCGTCGCCCTCGGCATGCACACCGTGGGCACCTGGTCGAACGAGGACGAGTGGGCCGGCAAGGTGGTCGCCGCGTCGAAGAGCGCAGGCGAGTCCTTCTGGCACATGCCGCTGATCGAGGAGGTGAAGGACAACCTCAAGTCGCCGATCGCGGACATGAAGAACTCGGGTGCCCGCTGGGGCGGCGCGATCTCCGCGGCGCTCTTCCTCCGCGAGTTCGTCGAGGGCAACGCCTGGGTGCACCTCGACATCGCCGGTCCCTCCACCTCGGACAAGGACGCCGGCTACCACGCCAAGGGCGGCAGCGGCGTCGGCGTCCGCACCCTCGTGGATCTGGTCCGCTCCCTCGAGGCGTAACCGGCCGTCGACACGCCCGGTGTCACACGCCGGGTGCAAGAAGCCCCGCTCGCACCGAAGAGGTGCGGCGGGGTTTCTTCGTTTCCCTCGCTCTCAAGGCTTGTCCAACAATCGGCCCCGGCGTGGCCGGGACCGATTGTCGGACACGCGCTCCCGCGCGGAAAGCCTGCTCCTTGTCGGCTCCGCCTCCGGCTCCGCTCTTCCGGGCCGTCCAATTCTGGACGGCCCTTCAGCGGCCTGCGTGGATCCTGGCGAGAACGCCTGCGACCACCCGGTTGCAGCGCGGCGCCTCGAAGAGGAAGGCCCCCGACGCGTTCGCTTCCATCCGGGCGGCGAGCTGTTCCCGCAGCATCGCCTTCGCCCGGTGGAGCCGCTGCTTCACCGCGTCCTCGCTGAGCTCCAGGGCCTCGGCTGCCTCTGCGGTGGAGAGGGCCTCCACCTCCCGGAGGACGAAGACGGTGCGATAGCCCTCGGGCAGCTCGTCGATCGCCGCCTCGAGCCAGCCCACCATCTCCCGATCCGCCGCCCGCTGCTCGGGGCTCGCTCCCTGTGCCGGCTCCATCTCCGCTCCTCCGTCGATCGCCACGAGGCGCCTTCCCTTGCGGAGCCAGCCGAAGGCCTCGTGGACCGCAATCCGCGTGAGCCACGTCGACAGGCGCGCGCTCCCCTGGAATTGGGCCAGGTGCTCGAACGCCGAGACGTACGCCTGCTGCATCACCTCCTCGACCTCGTTCTCGTCCCGGAGGATGGAACGGACGGCGCGGTAGATCCGCTGGTTGTGCCGGCGCATGAGGATCTCGAAGAGATCGACCTCGCCTGCGAGTACCCGGCGCACGATGGTCTCGTCGTCGGGGCCTGGGATGGCGGCTCTCGCCGCGGGCGGGTTGGGATTCATGCTCCATGGATGCAGCAGGCGGGGTGGTGGTGACAATGTCACCGCCGCGGGCGCAGCGACTCGATTGGGGTGGAACCCGAAAGCAGAGGGAGACCCCCATGGAACGCAAAGTCTCGTCCACCTTCCACCTTCTCCGGCTCACCTACGGCATCGTCCCCATCGTCGCGGGCGCCGACAAATTCGTCGGGCTGCTCACCGATTGGAGCGGCTACCTGGGCCCGATCGCGCTGCAGCTTCTCCCCTTTTCGCCGCAGGCCTTCATGTACCTCGTCGGCGTGATCGAGATCGCCGCAGGCATCCTCGTCCTCGTCCGCCCCCGGATCGGCGCCTTCGTGGTCAGCGCCTGGCTCCTCGCCATCGCGGTGAACCTCGTCCTCGGGGGCTTCTTCGACATCGCGGTGCGGGACGTGGTGATGGCGATCGGTGCCTTCGCCCTCGGCCGCCTCGCGATGGTCCACGCCGGGGAACGCGCCCACGCCGCGGCGCCGATGCGCCCGGCCCGGGCCCATGGCTGAACGCCCAGGCCGCGGCGGCCTCAGGTGAAGGAGCGATCGAGCCGCAGGGCCGCCGCCAGCCGCCGCAGGTAGTCGGCCCGGGGGATGGTGATCTGGCCGAATTTGGCGAGGTGCTCGGTGGGCATCTGGGAGTCGAGGAGCACGAAGCCCCGCTCCTCGAGCCGCTCCACCAGCGCCACCAGGCAGACCTTGGACGCGTCGGTGATGCGCGTGAACATCGACTCGCCCATGAAGGCGCCGCCGAGCGCCACGCCGTAGAGGCCGCCGGTGAGCTCCCCCTCGTGCCACGCCTCCACCGAGTGGGCCAGCCCCGCCCGGTGGAGCGCGCAATAGGAGCGGACGATCTCGTCGCTGATCCAGGTCTCGTCCCGCTCGGCGCAGCCGCGCATCACCGCCTCGAAGGCGGTGTCGATGCGCACCTCGAAGACGCCGCGCCGGATCGTCTTCGCCAGCGACTTCGGCACGTGGAAGGCGTCGAGGGGAAAGATCGCGCGGGGGTCCGGCGAGTACCAGCCGATCTCCCCGTCGATCTCGTCGGCCATCGGAAAGATGCCCTGGCAGTACGCGGCGACGATCAGCTCTGGAGTCAGCGGAGGGTTCACGGTCTGCGGAGGATAAGCTCCAAAGCCCGATCCGTCACGACGCTCGTGCTTCGATCCCCTCGCCGACCTGCAGCGCCCGCAGGCCGGGAAGCCGCCGCCACAGCCACACACCACAGGCGAAGGTGACAGCTCCACCCACCGCGATGGTGGGCCCCACGCCGATCCGATCGGCCACGGCGCCGCAGAGGAGCGCGCCCAGCGGGAAGAAGCCGACGAGCACGGTGGTGTAGAGCGACATCACCCGGCCGCGCATCGACTCGGGGGTGTCGGTCTGCACCACCGTGTTGGCGGCGGAGAGCATCGAGAGCATGCCGAAGCCCACCAGCGGCAGCGCCCCCAGCGAGAGCCACTGCATCCTCGAGAGGCCGAGGACCACCAGCCCCGCGCCGTAGCAGACGAGGCCGACGGAGAGCCGCGGCACGAGGCGTCGCTTGTCGACGAGGGCCGCCACCGCCAGCGCGCCGACGATGGAGCCGAGGCCCACCGCGACGTTGAGCCAGCCGAGGAGCTGCGGGCCGCCGTGGAGCACGTCGCCGGCGAAGACCGGCAGCATCGGCAGGTAGGGAAAGGCGACGAAGGAGGAGATCGCCACGAGCGGCAGCACCGCGCGGGTGTGCGGCGCCCGGCGCGCGTAACCGATGCCGGCCCGCAGCGCCTCGAGTGGCGATTCACGCCGCGAGGGGGCCCTGGTGTGCGAGGGCTTCACCCAGAGGGCGACGCCGATCGGCGCGAGGAAGCTCACGCCGTTGATGAGGAAGCAGACCGCCTCGCCCACCGAGGCGACGAGGAGGCCGGCGACGGCGGGACCCACCAGCCGGGCGGAGTTGACCGCGGCGGAGGAGAGGGCGATCGCCGAGGAGAGATCCTCGGGCCCTGCCAGCTCCACCAGCAGGGTCTGCCGCGCCGGCAGGTCGAACGCGCTGGCGATGCCGCCCACCACGGCGAGGCCCAGGATCCACGGCACGGTGATCCGGTCGGCGAAGATGAGCCAGGCCATCGCCAGCGCGACCAGGGCGAGGATCCCTTGCGTCACGGCGACCATGCGCGGCAGCGAGACCCGGTCGGCGAGGACGCCGGCGAAGGGCGCGAGGAGCAGCGTGGGGATCTGCGAGGCGAAGGTGACGGTGCCCAGCAGCAGCGACGAGCCGGTGAGCCGGAAGACGAGCCAGCCCAGCGCCACCGACTGCATCCAGGTGCCGGCGAAGGAGAGGGCCTGCGCGAAGAAATAGGCCCGGTAACCGGGATGCTTGAGCGCGCGGAGGGCGTGCATCCGCCCGGGCACTGGGGTCGGCGCGGTCGGCCCGCTGGCACTCGGCTGCCAACCGCCCACCGGCTGCGGCGCTGCGGGCCTGCCGCCCCCGGTCAGACCGTCGGGGCTCTTCAAGGCCGCTATCCTTCCTTGCCGCCCTTTTCGCCGACGAAGAACTCTTCCTTGTCGCGGAAGAGCACGTTGAAGGTCGTGAGCGAGCCGTAGCACCTGGTGATGTAGCTCTGGAGCTCGACCTTCTCGGCGTCGGTCATCTTGCCGTTGCCGTTGATCTTCGCCTCGAGGACCCGGAGGCGATCGCGGATCATCACCACCTTGTGGAGCAGCGAGTCGATCGGGATCTCGCGGGGCTGGAGCTCCGGGTTGGCGGGCTTGAGCACCACCGAGCCGCCCTCCCATTTGCCGGCGAGGGCAGGCGTGTCGCCCTCCCCGATTGCTTCGCGGATGATCTCGATCAGCTCGTTGCGGGTCATGGAAAGGATGTCTCCGATTTCGACGTCCGGCGCTGCAGGCCGGGTGAAGCTTTGCGTGACGACGCTGCCGCCGCGGCGGACGGTCGGCCCGACGATGGTCCTGGCCCGGCGCCTGGTGGGCTCCTCCACCGGCGCCGTGGGGATCTTGCTGCCGCGGGCGAGGTAGCGCTCGCAAGGCGCCGCGGTGGGGGGCAGGTCGCCGCGGCCGGGCTGGAGCCTGCACGGCCCCACCCAGCGCCCGCGGCTGTCCTGCATCTGCGGCCGCCACATCAGGCAATTGCCACAGACCTTGTCGGCGGGACCGATGGCCTTGCGGGCTTCGGTCAGGGGATCGAGCACTGCGTCATCGCTCATGGGGCACGAACCGTAGCGGGCGCCATCGGGGGGGTCAACGCGGCGTCCGGGCCTTCACAACCATGCGGCCGGTGGAAAACTGCCCGGTCGCCCTTCTCGTGGTATGCGGGCGGGATGCGCCTCGCCCCGCTCCTCGCGCTCGCACTCCTCGTGGCGGCAGCCCTCTGGCTCTGGGATTCGTGGACGGTCTACCCGCTCAAGCTGCTGGTCGTCCATTTCCACGAGAGCGGCCATGCGCTCGCCACCTGGCTCGCCGGAGGGCGGGTCGACTCTATCGCCGTCGACTTCGCGCAAGGGGGCGTCACCCGCAGCCGCGTGCCCGCCGGCCTCTTCCCCCACGTGCTGGTGGCCTCCGGCGGCTACCTGGGCTCGATGGGCTTCGGCGCGGGGATCCTCTACTGGGCGGGCAGGAGCGCGAGCGGCAAGCCGGTGCTCGAGGGCCTCGCCGCCTTCCTGGTGGTGGCGCTGGGGCTTTGGGCCCGGGACGGCTTCACCATCTTCTTCACCGCGGCGATGGCGCTCCTCTTCGCGGTGCTCGCCAGGGTGCTCCCGCCGAAGTGGAGCCGGATCACCGCCCTCTTCCTCGGCGTCTTCAGCGCGCTCTACGCGCTCTGGGACATCCGCGACGACCTCATCCTCCGCCAGAGCAGCAGGAGCGATGCAGGCGTGCTCGCAGCTGCCACCGGGATCCCGGCGCTCTTCTGGGCGGTGCTCTGGCTGGGCCTCGCCTGCCTCGTGCTCTGGCTGGCGCTGCGGAAGAGCGCGCTGCGCTGATCCACGCGAGCCTACCCGGCGTTGCGCGCCACGGTCGCCGGCGCGATGTCGGGCAGGCCGTCGGAGCGCGGGCTCGCGGTAGGCGCCTCGGCACCGACCAGCTCCGCCGCCCTGGCGGCGAGGCCGTTGTATTCACGCCGGGCCCAGCCCTCCAGCGAGGCCACCACCCGCTGCCGATCGACGAGGAGGACGGTGGGGGTGCGGCCGACCTCGAGGGCGTCGGAGGCCATGTAGGACGAGGCGTCGGTGCAGAGCTCGACGGTGCCGAGGCCGTGCTCGGCGGCGAAGGCTGCGGCGTCGCCGGGATCGTCCTGCGCCACGCCCACCACCACCAGCCCCTTGGGCTGGAGCTTCTCCGCGATCCGGCCCACCGCCTGCGCCGCGTGGCCCGAAGCGGCGCAATCGACGCGGAAGACCAGGACGAGGGTGGGCGCCGGTCCGCCGAGGTGGACGGTGCCGCCGCCGACCCGGGGGAGGAAGAGCGAGGGAAAGGGGGCGTCGGGTGCGAGCGTCATCGAGTCCTTCAGGTGCGCGGGCGCATTCGGTACGCGACGAACGAAGCGAGATCGCCGCGCTGGAAATAGGGGTTGGTGGCCTTCTCCTCACCGATGGTGGAGACGGGCCTGTCGGCATAGTTGTGGCCGGGGAAGACGGCGGTGCGGTCGGGCAGCGCACCGAGAACCCGGTGGATCGAGTCGAACAGCGCCGCCGGATCGCCGCCCTCCAGATCGCAGCGGCCGCACCCCCCGATGAAGAGCGTGTCGCCGGAGACCAGCGCCTCGTCGAAGTGGAAGCATTGCGCGCCGGGCGTGTGGCCGGGCGTGTGGACGCAGGTGATCCGCACCGGGCCCACCTCGACGCGGTCGCCGGGACCGACGGCGGTGACGTCCCCGCCGAGCCCCTGGAGCATGGGGGAGATCGCGATCTCGGCCCGCTGCGCGTAGACCCGCACCCCGGGCTTGCGCTCGAGGAGCGGCTGCACGCCGTTCACGTGGTCGTGGTGGTGGTGGGTGAGGAGCGCCGCGGTGATCTCCTTGCCGTCCTCTTCCGCCGCCCGGAGGATGGACTCCACGTCCCAGGCCGGATCGACGACAGCCACCTCGCGGGCACCGGCGGCGCCGACGAGATAGATGAAGTTCGCCATCGGTCCGAGCTCGAGCTGCTTGACGTAGCGTTCCATCCCCGCCTCCCCGCTCATGTCGAAGATCCGGACGAAGCGGCATCCTGTTGCCGCCGCCGACGCAGCGCAACCCCGCCGAGCGCGAGGAGCGCGAGGCCGGAGCCCCCTTCTGCAGCGCCGCAGCCACAGCGCCCTTCCGGTTCGATGGGACGGGCGATCGGGGGCGGTTCCTCCGCGGGGCCCTGCGGGAGCTCGGGCTGCGGAGCCGCAGGGGCGGTGGGCTGCTGCTCGACACCGGGGCCGGTGCGCCCCAGCCAGATCGCCACCTCGAGATCGCTGGCGCGCTCCGGCATCACCTCGGCTGCAGGCGCCTCCGGCTGCGGCGTGCCACCGGCACCTCCGGCAGGCGGCGCCGCCTCCTGCTGCCCCCCAGCACCGGGGACGACGCCGCGCTCCTGCTGCTGCGTCCCTGGCGCGACACCCTGCTCCTGCACGCCCTCCTCCTGCCCGGTGGCCTCGCCGCGCAGCGCCGGCACGAGGTGGGCCGGCGGCAGCGCCAGCCCCACCCGCCTCCCGGCGCCGGTGAGCAGGTAGATCCGCTCCCCCGCCGCGTCGCCGGGGCTCGCCGGCTCGAGGAAGAGCACGCCCCACGCCCCAGGCAGGGGCGCCCCTGGCTGCAGGCGGTAGCGACCCTGCTCCTGCGCGATCCGGTAGCTGCCGTCCGGCTCGAAGCGGACCTCCACGCCGTCCTCGGTGCGCCAGCTCCCCACCAGGAGCTGCTGCGCCGCGGCCCAGGCGCGGAGCCGATCCTCCAGCTGCGCCGGCAGCCGGTAGAGCCGGACGAGCTCCGGCTCCTCGCCGGGCCTGCTCCGGATCAGCTCGAGCTCGTTGGGGGTGCCCGCCCTGAACACGAGGCGGCGCTGCTCACCGGCGTGAACCTCGAGCCTGCCCGCCCGCTCCGCCTCGAGCACCGCCCCGGTCCAGCGCGAGCGGCCACCGCCGCACTCCTCGAGGACCTCGAGGGTGGGCTGGCTCTCGATCACGAGGTAGCAGGGGATCTCCTGCGGCGTCTCCGCCTGCAGGGCGCGGAGGAGCTCGCCCGGAACCCAGACGCCGGAGAGGGGCGCGGCGCTGCCGGCCGTCTGCGCGGAGGCGGCGCCGATCGCGAGGAGAAACGAAGCGAGGAAGACGAGACAGCGCATCGCGCCAAGGTTGGCAGGCGCTGCCCCGGAAGGCCAGCGCTTCGGTCCCTCGAGAACGCCTATTCGAGGAAGTCCCGCTCCGCCAGCTTCCGCGGCAGATACTCCTCGGTGATGAAGGAGATGCCGCGGCGGGAGAGGGCCTCGATCTCGTATTTCTTGTTGTTGCTCGCCATCGCCTCGAGCTCCCGGCGCCACTTCTTGTTCTGGAACCAGGGGTACTCGAGCATCTGCTTGATCCGCTTGTGGTCGCCGTCGTCCATGCGGATCGCGACCTCGGCGGGCAGATCGTAGGTCTCCGGATCGAAGGAGGAGATCCCGACGAAGCGCGCCCCCGGCACGGCCATGCGCATCGACTCGTAGGCCAGGTTGATCGAGCCCTGCTTGATCACCGAATAGATGTAGAAGCCCCAGGGATCGTTGTCGACGAGGACGTAGAGCGGGAGCTTGAGCTCGCTCGCCATGCGCTGCACCAGGCGGCGCACGCCACGGGGGGGCTGGCCACCGCCGTGGATGAGCATGCAGCTCTCCTTCTTCCAGTATTTGTCCTCGTTGAAGCGGCTCCACACCGCTTCCTTCTCGACGAGGAGCACGTACTTCGCCTCGTGCTTGCCGAAGCGGATCACCTCGGGCTCGACGATCGAGGGGACGCCCCAGCCGCCGGAGCCCTGCCGCCGCAGGTCGATGGTGTCGCCGGAGTCGATGATCGTCATCGGCCCCACCATCAGCCCCTTGCGGTTGGCGAAGAGATGGAGCTCCTCGCGGAGCGCGTCGACCGTCACCTCGAGATCTTCGATGATCGGATCGGACTCGTCCTGCTCCTCGAAGGTGTTCTGCTTCGTGTCACCAAGCGTGTGCTTGGTCATGTAGTAGAGATCACGGATGCTGGTGGTCTTGCCGGCCTCGAGCAGCTCCTTGCAGGCGCTCGCCACCAGGAAGGTCTGCATGAATTTGCGGGCCTGCGACACGTTGAAGAACGTGCGCTCCTGCTTGTCCTTGCCCAGCTCGATGATCTTGCGGCGTGCGTTGAAGTGCACGTTGGAGAGGGTGCGCAGCGGCACTTCGAGGCGCGGATGCTTCTTGCGCTTCACCTCGGAGACCACGCCCAGGGCGAGCTTCTCGATCTTGGCGAGCGTCTGCTCCGCGATAGCCGAATCCTTGCGAGTGGCCATTTAGCGCTCCTCCTCCATCACTTCGCCGTCCTCGTCGTCGTCGCGGCGTTTGCCGCCCTTCGCCACCCGGTCGAGGATCTCGTCGGTCTCCTCGCCGCCGGTGACGTCGCGGGCCATCTCGAGGAGCTGCGCCTTCACCGTCTCCCGATCGGCGCCGGTGAGCTCGTGGAGCGAGCGCGCCACCTCCTCGATGTAGAGCTCGAAGATCGAGCGGCGCTTCAGCTCGTAGGCCGCCGCCTTGCGCTTGCGCAGGAAGGCGGCGAGCTTGCGGCCGCACTCCTGGAGCGCCAGCCGGATCTCGGCGAGCAGCTCCGGGTAGTGCGCGATCGCCTCCTTCGACTCGGAGGTGAAGGGGACCCACACCGAGGCGATGTGCACGAGCAGCGCCATCGGCCCCACCGGCAGGCCACCGCGGGGCTGTTGCAGCTCGTACTTCTTCCAATCGGTCTTCACCACCCCGTCGGTGACGCCGCAGGCGCCGCGCTGGAAGAGCAGCGGCACGCGGTTCGCGAAGCGGTAGAGCTCGATCTGCTTGTCCTGGGGCCAGTCGCCACCCCAGGCCAGGCCCACCTCCACCTGGAAGGGATTGCCGCGGTAGACCTTGGGCGGCCTGGTGGTGGAGACGATGAAGAATTTCTTGCCCTTGATCAGCTCTTCGCCGGGCTCCGGCGGCGCTGCGTCCGCAGCGGCCTTCTCGATCTCCGCCTGCCGCTCCTCGGCGCTCTTCTCCTTCAGCTTCTTCCTGCCGCGGCCCCGCTTGCCCTTCCCCTCGAAGAGATCGAGGTCGGGCATCTCCTCCGCCTCGTCCTCCACCACGCTGAGGAAGGAGATCAGGCCCTTGCGGATCAGCTCGTCGCCGATGGGCGAGAGGCAGTTGGTGGGCGGCGCCATGATCTTCGTCTCGAGGATCCCCTTGCGCAGCTTCTCCGCCACCTCGCGATCCTCGGCGAGCTCGCCGGTCCGGAGCTTGAGACGCAGCCCGGCGTTCCGAAGGATCTCGTCGGCGACCAGCGCGGAGACCCGGGAGAACTCGTTCTGCAGGAAGGAGCGCACGTCGCGGTGCTTGCTCTCCTTCGCCATCAGCATGAGCGTGCCCACCTCGACGCCGTAGGGGTGGGGCTTGATCTCGAGGGCTTCCTTGGGCGGCTCCTCCGCCGCCCGGGGGAAGTGGATCGGCTCGGCGTTGGGCCGCTTGTAGGTCAGGGCGAGGTGCGGGTTGGCGAGGACGGTCTGCTCGACGTAGCGCAGCAGGTAGCGCTGGCCGCGGCCGTAGTCCGCCTGCATCTCGATCTCGACCCGGGTGCCGTGGTCCTTCTCGAGCTTGATTTCGTCGTCGGCGACCACCACCGGCACGTTCTTGCGGGTGTCGATCTGCACGTCGAGGCGGTGGCCGGGCCGGCCCCTGCCGGTCTTGGTCCAGACCTGCACCGGCTTGCCGGTGGTGATCTGCCCGTACATCGCCGCTGCGGAGATGCCGATGCCCTGCTGGCCTCGGGACTGCTTGAGCCGGTGGAATTTCGAGCCGTAGAGCAGCTTGCCGAAGATCTTCGGCACCTGGGCCTTGACGATGCCGGGGCCGTTGTCCTCCACGCCGACCACGTAGCGGTCGCCCGCGCCGGGCACCTCGCGGATCTCGACGGTGATGTCGGGGAGGATCCCCGCCTCCTCGCAGGCGTCGAGGGAGTTGTCGACCGCCTCCTTCACCGTGGTGAGGAGCGCCTTGGTGGGCGAGTCGAAGCCCAGCAGGTGGCGGTTCTTGGAGAAGAATTCCGAGACGGAGATCTCCCGCTGCCTGGTGGCCATCTGCTCGGCGGTGGCACGGCGCTTCGGCTTCGGCGCCCGCGGCGGCTGCTCGGCCTCCGCCGCCTCGGTGAACGCCTGCGGCGGCTCCACCGGCAGCGGCGGCGCCTGGACCTTGCCGCGGGCCCGGCTCCGCGCCGGCTTCGGCTCGGCCCTGGCCCGCCGGCTCGGCTTCGCTGCAGGGGCAGGGGCCTTCTTCGGCGGCGCCTTCTGTGTCTTCGAGGCCTTCTGCGCCTTCCCCGGCTTGCCGCCCACCACCTTCGGAGGAGGCGCCCCGACCTTCCGGTCGACCGCCCGCGACGCCGCCGGCGCAGGGCCCAGCAGATCGAGCTGTCCCGAGGAGGTGCGCCCCGCCTTGCGGCCCGCCGCGCTCTTCGCCTTCGCCATCTGCGTCCTCCCTGGAGCTACTGCACACGGGTCCAGCAGCCCCGATAGCACCAACCGAGGCCGACCCGCAAAGCGGCACCTGTTGAAAACCGCCGCCGTGCCGGGAGGTTTCCACGCCCCGGGGGACTTTTCCTGCAGGGTCCGCGGTTGCAGGGCGAGCGTGCGGCGGCAGCCTATGCTACCTGCGCGCCTGCAGGGCCCTTGCCTTTCCGCCGGAATGGTTAGGCTGGGAACGCACGCAGCACCACCGGCAAACCGGCCGAGGAGACGATGGCTTTCGACGCGACCCGCAGCTTCCCCACCGCACCCCGTTCCGCCAGCAGCGGCTTCGGCAACTGGCTGAAGACCGGCGTGCTCCTCGCCGCGATGACGGCGCTGATCCTCGTGGTCGGCAACCTCATCGGCGGCGCCACCGGCGTGCTCATCGCCGGCGTCTTCGCGCTCCTCTCCAACTTCGTCGCCTTCTGGTTCTCGGACACGCTGGCGCTGAAGGTGCACGGCGCGCGCCCGCTGGAGCGCAGCGAGGCGGCCTGGATCCACGAGAGCGTCGAGCGCCTCACCCAGCGGGCCGGGATGCCGATGCCCCGGCTCTACCTCGTCCCCAGCCACACCCCGAACGCCTTCGCCACCGGCCGCAGCCCGGAGAAGGCGGCGGTGGCGGTGACCACGGGCCTCCTCCAGATCCTCGACCGCCGCGAGGTCGAGGGCGTCCTCGCCCACGAGCTCGCCCACGTCCAGAACCGCGACACCCTGATCGCCACCATCGCCGCCACCATCGCCGGCGCCATCTCGGGCATCGCGCACATGATGCAGTGGGCGATGATCTTTGGCGGCGGCAGGAGCGACGACGAGGAGGAAGGCGCAGGCGGCCTCGTGGGGATGCTGGCGCTGATCATCCTCGCCCCGATCTCGGCGACGGTGCTGCAGCTGGCGATCTCGCGCTCGCGCGAGTACGGCGCCGACGCCACCGGCGCGGCGATCTGCGGCGACCCGCACGCGCTGGCCGATGCACTGGAGAAGCTGGAGCGCGGCGTGCAGTACGTGCCGGACAACGGCCACCCGGCCCACGCCTCGCTCTACATCGTAAACCCCCTTGCGGGGCGCTCGATCCTCCAGTGGTTCGCCACCCACCCGCCGATCGCGGAGCGGGTGAAGCGGCTGCGGGCGATGCGCTCGAACTGACGCCTGCCGTTGGATCCACGACAAGCGAGAGGGCGGCCTGCAGGGGTCGCCCTCTTTCTTTTTCGTGGAGCCAGGGCCTCCCCGCAGGCGTCTCCGCCGGTCGGGGTAGCCTGGTGTTCACCAGCCCCAAAAGAGACCGGCGCGCGACCTTGCGACACCACCGCCCGATGCCCATCCTGCGTCGGCTTCCGAGACGGCCTCGAAAGCAGAGCCAATCAATGCGTCCGGAGAGTTTTCCATGAGCGAGCTGACGATCGAGCCGGAGATGGGGGAGGGTGGGATCCGCTTGCGCCTGGGTGGCGTCCTCGACGGAAGCGGGGCCTACCTGCTGCGCGACCAGATCAACCAGGCAGGCCAGCCGGTGGTGGTGGATTTCTCCCGCCTCCAGCGCCTGTCGGACTTCGGTCTGGGGATCCTCGCGATGGGCCTGTCGGAGATGCCCAACGAGGTGCAGTTCCTCGGCCTCGGCCACCACGCCCAGCGGATCCTCCGCGCCTTCGGCGTCGCCAACGCCGCCTGAAGTCCACGCCTGGCGCGAAGCCACGGCCGGTGCCCTTGCGGGTGCCGGCCGTCGTCGTTCGGGCCCTTAGTTGAGGCCGGTCCGCTCCCCGCTGCGCCGCCGCCCCAGGAGCGCGGTGGAGAGGGCGCCGGCGCCACCGGCGCTCGCCGCCACCGCAGCCTCGCTCCGCTTGCCGGCGAGGCCCAGCGACACGGCAGCCGAGAGCGCCACCAGGGCGAGGACCACCGAGACGGTGATGGCGCGGTTGCGGGCCACCGGCGCCGGGTGGGGCCGGGCCGCCTCCAGCAACATCTTGCGGATGGTCGGATAGAGGGCCCGGGCAGCACCACAGCTCTCGCAGCGCAGGTCGCGGTGGTAGCCCTCGTAGCCACAGGCAGGGCAGGCGATCACGTGGTTCTTGCCGCAGCCCCTGCAGCGCTCGTCGGGGCTGCGGTTGCGTTCCCCGCAGGCGAAGCAGACCCACAGGCCGGCGCCGTGGAAGTCCGCGGCGCCGCAGACCTCGCACAGCCGGTCCCCGTGGAGGTCGCAGCTGCAATGGGGGCAGCTCCTCGGCGGTGGATCACGGTGTGGTTCGAAGGGATGCGAGCCGGCGAGCGACACGTTGCCTCCTCCTCCTGCCTGACGGTTGGAACCTAGCGCCGCCCTGCCGCAGGCGCGACCCCACCGCCGGAGGAAGCATCTCTCTTGCGCCGCCGTGGCGGCGACCGCATGCTCCGCCCCTGGCCCTGCGTCCGAGCGGACGTAGCTGCCGCTCCCCTGCAAGCGGAGGCCGTCCGTAGCTGCCTCGGCGCCGATCGGACGGACTCCCCGAAGGAGCCACGGTGCACCGCCTGCTCTCGTCCGCCTGCGCCCTCGTCCTCGCCGCTTCTCCCCTCGCCGCAGCGGCGCAGATCACCGCCGAGCTCGCCCGCGCGCCCACCGACGGCCTCGAGCAGCCCGCGGCCTCCGGCGCGATCACCGAGGGTCCCGCCGCTGCAGTGGTCAACCCCGCCGCCATCGGCCTGCAATCGTTCTCGCTGCGCTACCTCCACCAGGAGGGGGTCGACGGCGGGAACTACGCCAGCGGCAACGGCGACGGCCTCTACCTGGGCGGCAAGCTGGTGGGCCCCCTCGGCGGCACCTTTGCGGTGGAGTGGCTCCGCCACCAGCCGGGGATCGGCGACTACCGCCGCACCACGTGGGCCCTCTCCCTCGGCGGCGAGACCCTCGCCCTCGGCGCGGCGCTGCGGCTCTTCTCCGCGGATCTCGACGCCCTGGAGGACGTGGTCTCGGTGGACGTGGGCGCCATCGCCAGACCGGAGCGCTGGCTCAGCGTCGGCTTCACCGTCGCCGACGTGGACGCCTCCGACTTCGGCGGCACCCGGCTGCCCCGTCGCTACATCGGCTCGGTGGGCCTGCGCCCCGTCGGCGACTGGCTCACCCTCGCGGTGGACGGGGTCGTCCTCGGCGCCGAGGCCCCCGGCGACGAGAACGGCTTCGACGCCATGCGCCTCGGCTACACCGCCCGCGCCGAGGTCCTGCGGGGCGTGAGCCTCATCGGCGCCCTCTCCCACCGCGTGGACGGCGAGGGGCCGGTGGCTGCGCAGCTCGGCCTCGCCCTCGACTTCGACCACCTCGGCCTCGAGGCGACGCCGATCCTCCAGAGCGGCGAGGGCGACCCCGGCTTCCTCGTCGCGGCGGAGGTGAGCAAGGCGTCGCGGCAGGGCATCGGGCTGAAGCGGAAGGGCCGGATGGCGGTGGTGGATCTCGACAGTGCCATGCGCACCGCAACCGGGCTGCAGCTCTTCCCCTCCCGGCAGCGGGACGCGATGGTGGACGCGATCGAAGGATTGCACCGCCTCGCCGGCGACGACGGCGTCGAAGGCCTCGTGGTCAAGCTCCGCAGCCTCCCCGAGGTGGGACAGGGCGAGGCCTTCGAGCTGCGGCAGGCGCTGCTCGACTTCCGCGCCAGCGGCAAGCCAGTGGTGGCGCTCCTCTCCGGCGGCGACGACACCGAGTACTACGTGGCCAGCGCCGCCGACCGGATCTACGCCACGCCGGAGTCGGCGCTCTTCGTCAACGGCTTCGCCACCCGGGTGAACTTCTACGCCGACACCCTGTCGCTCCTGGGCGTCGACGTGGAGGCGGTGAAGGTCGGCGCCTACAAGAACGCGCCGGATCAGCTCACCCGCAACGACATCTCCGACGAGCAGATCGAAGTGATCGACTCCCTCCTCGACGATCTCTTCGGCCGCTACGTGGCTGCAGTGACCGGGAGCCGGAAGATCGACGAGGCGGCGTTTCGCGCAGCGCTGGAGACGGGCATCCAGTCCGGGAGGCTGGCGAAGGAGCTCGGCCTGGTCGACGACCTCGTCTACCCGGACGAATTGGAAGAGGAGCTGGAGGATTGGCTCGGTCGCAGGGTCACCCTGGCCGACAAGGCGCTTCGACCGGAGGCCTGGGACTCCTGGGGGGCTGCGCCGATCGTCGCCATCGTGCCGATCGAGGGGACGATCACCGGCGGCAGGAGCGGCGGCGACTTCGGCTTCGTCGAGACCACCGGCGCCCAGACCGTGGTCGACGCCATCGAGAGCGCCTCGAGCGATCCGCGGGTCCATGCGATCGTCCTCCGGATCGATTCGGGCGGCGGCGACGCTGCGGGCTCCGAGCGGATCTGGCGGGCGATCGTGAAGGCCCGGGACCGCAAGCCGATCGTCGCCTCGATGGGCGACGCCGCAGCCTCCGGTGGCTACTTCGCCGCGGTGGGCACGAAGCGGATCTTCGCAGCCCCCGGGACGATCACCGGCTCGATCGGGATCTTCTGGCTCAAGCCCTCCTTCGAAGGCCTCCTCGACTTCGTGGAGGTGAAGAGCTACCGCAGCCTGCGCGGCGACCTCGCCGACATCGGCAGCCTCCAGGACGATTGGTCCGAAGCGGAGCGCGCCGCGATGGAGCGCTACGTCGAGGACGCCTACCGAGGCTTCGTCGAGGCGGTGGCGGAGGGCCGGTCGCTCCCGGTGGAGGCGGTGGACGCGGTGGCCCGCGGCAGGGTCTGGACCGGTGCGCAGGCGTACGAACGGAAGCTGGTCGACGAGCTCGGCGGCCTGTCGCAGGCACTCCGCTACGCCAGGGAGCAGGGGGGGCTCGGCGCGGAGACGGCGGTGGAGTACCGGGTCTACCGGCCCGGCGCCGCGCTCCTCTCCCTCGGCCCTGGCTTCGCGCTCACCCTCGAGACGCCGCAGCTCGAGCTCCCCGACCCGGTTGCGGCGCTGGTCCGGGACCGGCTGCCGCCTGCCCTCCTCCTGCCCAACGAGCGGGGGCTCTGGGCCCTCGCGCCCTTCGAGATCGAGGTTCGTTGAACCACCGGGCCGGTGTTTCGTCGCGCAGCGACCGGCCTCCCGTGCGGCGATTTCTTCTCCGCACGTGCCGGAATGCCGGTTGTCGCCCGGTATCGACCGTGCTAGAACCGCCAATGGGTTCATCCGCAGGGCGAGAATTCCGCCGGCGGACGAGCTGCCGGTAGATCGAACCGCACTCGTTTTTCGAGGCAAGCGCCACGAGGCGCTGCCCCAGCAGCCAGAGCGCGGGCCGTATCGGCCGGATGCGACGGTGGCAAGAGCCGGGCACGTGGGGACGGACCTCCCGAGCCGGCTGCGCCCTGCAGACGCCTGAAGAGTTTCCGGCCGGTTCGTCCGGCCCCGCACCGATCCGATTTGTCCACGCAGGGGCTCCCACGCCCCCCATCGCCGGTGATCCGCTTTCCCCGGCTGCGCGAGAGCCCTAGGTTCCGCATGGCGAGCAAGATCCTCATCCTGAGCGACGACGACGGGGTGCTCCGGCCTGCTGCCGATGCGCTCGGCGCGCTGGGTGGGATCGTTGCGACGGAACGGTCGGCGGAAGCTGCCCTCGGGCGGCTCCTCGCCGGCGAAGCCGATGTGGCGGTGATCGACGCCGACCTCCCGGGTGGGGCTGGGCCGCGCACCGCGAACGAGCTGCAGCGACGGATGGGCACGCTTCCCGTGGTGCTCCTCGCCGCACGCGAACGGCAGGACCGGGTGAACGAAAACGGGCAGCGCCGCCAGGCGACAGTGGGCAAACCGATCCGCGCCGAAGAGCTGGGCGAGGCGGTGCGACACGCCCTCGAGCCAGCGCTGACCGCCACCACCCCGGGGCCCGCCCTCCCGCCCCACCTCCCCATGGCAGGGCAGCTCCGCGAGCGGCCCGTCCACGTGGTCCTCGGCGAGATCTGCCGGCGGCGGGCCACCGGCGTGCTCGACCTCGACGCGCCGGGATTCCGCGCCCGGATCTTCTTCGAGGAGGGCCTGGTGGTCTCCGGCACCTCCAACGAACCGCGGACTCTGGCGGGCTATGCGGACGTCGCCGCCGGGGCCCTGCCCCGTGCGCAGCTCGACGCGGCGCTGGCCCACGTCCGCTCCGCCCGGGTTCCGCTCCACGAGGCGCTGCGCGCCACCGGCGCCTTCGACGACGCGGCCCTCGCCGCGGCGCTCTCCCGGCAGGCCGCCGCTGTGGTGGTGCGCTCCTGCTCCCTGCCGTCTGGTGGCTGGTCGTTCGTCGAAGGCGAGCGGGCCCCTGCGGTGGTGGCGCGCCACCATCCCCTCGCCCTCGCGCTGGCCGGCGTGCGCGCCGCCTACCCTGCCCCGACGATCCGCGCCTGGCTCGATCGCCACCGGAACGAGCGGCTCGCCGCCCATCCCGAGCTGGAGACGCTCCTCGCCGAGGCCGGGATCTCCTCCGCTCTCGCCGCAGCGGCCCTCGGCGCCTCCACGGCGATGGAGCTGCTCACCCGGCTCTCCGAGGAGGAGCTCGCCCTGCTTTTCACGCTGGCGGGCTTCGCGCTGCTGCGCTTCGCGCCTGCCGCAACCCCGGGGCATGGACCCCGCCCGCCGGTGGTTTCCCAGCTGCAGGGAGAGGCCCGGAAGGCGCGGCAGAGCGCCGCCTCCAACCGCGGCACGCCGCTCTCGGCAGAGGAACGGCGGGCCGTCGAGGCGGAGGATCGTCGGAGCGAGGGATGCACCTGGTACGAGGTGCTCGGGCTTCCTCCCGAAGCCGCTCCTGCTGCGATCAAGCAGGCCTATTTCGCCGCGGCGAAGCGTTGGCACAGCGATGCCTTCGCCGGGCGTGACCTCGACGGGCTCGCGCCCCTCGTCGAGCGCATCTTCGCGCGGGTCTCGGAGGCCCACTCGGTCCTCTCCGATCCCGCGAAGCGGGCAGAGTACGACGTCTTCCTCGAGCGGAAGGCGAAGGGCCTGCCCACGGACGTCGCCGCGGTCCTCCGGGCCGAGGAGATGTTTCTCAAGGCGCAAGCGCTCTATCGCACCCAGCGTTATGCGGATGCGGAGGCGCTGCTTCGGCAGGCGGTGGAGATCAATCCCGCCGAAGCCGAATTCTGGGCGTACCTGGGCGCCTCCGCCTACCAGGCGCACGGCTTTGCCGCCGCTGCGCAGGCACGCGAGGCTTTTGCCCGGGCCCGCGCCCTCATCCCCCGGTCGTTGGTGACGGAATATCTGGAAGCGCAGCTGGAGATCGGAGAAGGCGAGCTCGACGCCGCCGAGCGCCGGTTGCGGAAGATCCTGCTCGACAAGCCGGACCACCAGGAGGCGAGGCGCGACCTGCGCACCCTCCGCGAGCGCAAGGAGAGGGAGTCCGCCACCGGCCGCGGCTTCCTCGGCACGCTCTGGAAGCGAAAGTGACGCGAATGGCAGCGAACGAGTTTGGCGACGCACAGATGATGGCAGCGCACCCCGGCACCGAGTCGGGCTCCGAGAACCGCCCTGCGGCGCAGGGTGGCGAGGGCCGCGCCGCAGCTGGCGGCGAGCCCCAGGGTGAGGCAGGCCGCAAGAGGCGCCGGCGCCGCAGGGGTCGCCGCGGTGGCGGTGGCCAGGGCCCGCAGCCCGGCGCCGAGGGTGGCGCGGCAGCGGCACCGCAGCAGCAGGCCTCGGCGCAGCCGCAGCTGCAGCAGGTCGAGGGCATGCTCGACACCGAGGTGAAGGGGCAGAACGCCTACCTGCGCCGGCCCGAGAAGAATTTTCTCCCGAGCCCGGACGACCCGGAGATCCCCAAGCACCTCGTGCAGCGGCTCCGCCTCCGCTCCGGCGCGCACCTCGTCGCCGGCGCGCAGCAGCGCGGCAAGCTGGTGGTGCAGCGCGTGGAGACGGTGGACGGCGTGCCGCCCGAGCAGGCCTGGAACCGGCCCGACTTCTCCGGCCTCACCGTGATCGATCCGATCCGGCGGATCCGGCTCGAGACCAACGGCAAGGAGCAGCTCACCCGCGTGCTCGATCTGATCGCTCCGATCGGCTTCGGGCAGCGCGCGCTGATCGTCGCGCCGCCCAAGACCGGCAAGACGATCATGCTCCAGAAGATCGCGCAGGCGATCAGCGCCAACCACCCCGACGCGGTGCTGATGGTGCTCCTCGTGGACGAGCGTCCCGAGGAGGTCACCGACATGCGCCGCTCGATCCAGGGCGAGGTCTACGCCTCCTCCTCGGATCGCTCCTCCGCCGATCACCTCAAGGTGGCGGAGATGACCATCGAGCGCGCCAAGCGGCTGGTGGAGCAGGGCAAGGACGTGGTGGTGCTGCTCGACTCGATCACCCGCCTCGCCCGTGCCTTCAACAAGGAGATCGAGTCGTCCGGCCGCACCATGTCCGGCGGCGTGGACTCCAAGGCCCTCGAGAAGCCGAAGCGGATCTTCGGCGCCGCCCGCAACTGCGAGGAGGGTGGCTCGCTCACCATCATCGGCACCGCGCTCATCGACACGGGCAGCCGCATGGACGAGGTGATCTTCGAGGAGTTCAAGGGCACCGGCAACATGGAGGTGACCCTCGATCGCGCCCTCGCCGAGAAGCGCATCTTCCCCGCCGTGAACATCCCGCAGTCGGGCACGCGCAAGGAGGAGAAGCTCTTCACGCAGAAGGAGTACGAGAAGATCCGGCTCCTGCGCGTGGCGCTCTCCAACTACAAGCCCGTCGAGGCGATGGAGAAGCTGCTCAACAAGATCGGCGAGTTCCGCTCGAACGACGAGTTCCTCTCGGCGGTCTGATCGCCGCGGCCATCCTCGTGGCAGCCGATGCCGTCCCGGCTCTCCCGGGGCGGCATCGCCGTCTTCGGGAGCGCGTTTCCCTCGCGTGACGGCCGCGTGACGGGAAGGCGAAATCATCGGAGCGGCAGCTGCTCGGCTTGACGAAGGCGCGGGATGGGGCAGAGTGAGCCCGTGGCCAAGATTCTCATCGTCGAGGACGAGACCGATCTCCGCGACCTGCTCGCCTGGAACCTGAAGGCGGCGGGCCACGAGGTGGTCGAGGCGGCGACCGGCGCGGAAGGGATCGCGCAGGCGCGGCGCATCAAGCCGGACCTGATCCTGCTCGATCTCATGCTGCCCGACGTGCCGGGCACCGAGGTCTGCCGCAGGGTGAAGAGCGACGCGGCCTTCGCCGGAACGCGGGTGGTGATGCTCACCGCCCGCGGCGAGGAGATCGACCGGGTGGTCGGCTTCGAGCTCGGCGCCGACGACTACGTGGTGAAGCCCTTCAGCGTCCGCGAGCTCACCCTGCGCATCGGCGCCGTGCTCCGGCGGGGCAAGCCCGAGACGCAGGAGGAGAAGCCGATCGTCGCGGGCAGGCTCCTCGTGGACCGACCCCGCCACAAGGTGGTGGTGGACGGCGAGGACGTCGCCCTCACCGCCCTGGAATTCAAGCTGCTCTGGACCCTGCTCTCCCGGCGCGGCCGGGTGCAGTCCCGCGAGCGCCTCCTCGAGGACGTCTGGGAGATGAGCCCCGACGTGACCACGCGCACCGTCGACACCCACGTGAAGCGGCTCCGCGAGAAGCTCCTCGGCGCCGGCGACTACGTGGAGACCGTCCGCGGCGTCGGCTACCGCTTCGCCGAGCGCGTGGACGGCGAAGAGGGCGAGGGCTGAAGGGCTGTCCGGGAATCGTTGGACGAGCCTCGAGCGTCCGTTGTCCGGAGGCGCAGTGAATTTCGGCATCGGCGGCCGCCTGCTGGTCGCGCATCTGATCCTTTCCCTCGTCGTGCTCGGCGCGGTGGAGCTGGCGCTGCGGCCCATCCTCCGCGGGGAGCTCGAGTCGCAGCTCGACGAGCGGCTGCGCGTCGCCGCCAGCGCCCTCGCCGAGCAGCTCGACGCGGGGATCGATCCCGAAACGGCGGTGCAGCGGCTGGGCCGCGCCACCGGCTTCCGCATGAGCGTCGTCGGCACCGACGGCTTTCTCGCCGCGGACAGCGCGGTGCTCCCGCCGGAGCTTCGCGCTGCGGGCTCCCACGCCGGCAGGTCCGAGGTGCTCGCCGCGCGGCAGGGACTGGTGGGCCTCGCCGAGCGGCGCTCGACCACCACCGGGATCGAGACCCACTACGTCGCCGTCGATGCAGGTGGGGGCAGGGTCACCAGGGCGGCGGAGGATCTCGCCTCCCTCGACGATTCGATGGCGGCCGCCCACCGCGCCGTGCTCCTCGCAGCGGGCCTGGGGCTCCTCATCGCCGCGCTCCTCGGCGGTGCCGCCTCCCACGTCGCGGGAAGGACCGTGCGCGACCTGCAGGTCGCGGCGCGGCGCATGGCCGCGGGCGACTTGAGCAACCTCACCGTGCCCCGCGGCCCCGGCGAGCTGGGCGACGTGGCGGTGGCGCTGGAGCGGCTGGCGGGACGGCTCGCCGAGCAGATCGGCAGGCTCACCGCCGAGCGCGATCTGCTCGACGCCGTCCTCGCTGCGATGGAGGAGGCGGTGCTGGTGCTCCGCCCCGACGGATCGCTGCTCCTCGCCAACGAGACGGCGAAGCACCTGCTCGCCCTGCCCCGTAGCGCGCAGGACCAGCCGCTGATCGAGACGGTGCGCTTCCCGGCGCTCCTCGATGCGGTGCAGCAGGCCTCCTCCGGCAGCGCGGCGCCCCTCGAGCTCGTCCTCCAGGGGCCGCCACGGCGCGAGCTCGTCGGCCGCGCCGCCCCGCGGCCCGAGGGGAGCGAGGCGGCGGGGGGGGTGGTGGTGCGCGACGTCACCGAGCTGCGCCGCCTCGAGGCGATGCGCCGCGATTTCGTGGCCAGCGCCTCCCATGAGCTGCGCACCCCGGTCGCCGCGATCCGCGGCTACGCCGAGACCCTCGCCAGCGGCGCCCTCGACGATCGCGCCACGGCGGAGCGCTTCGTGGGTGGCTTGGGACGGCAGGCGGAGCGGCTCTCCCGGCTCATCGACGATCTGCTCGATCTCTCCCGCGTCGAGTCGGGCGGCATCCGCCTCGCGCCGGAGCCGCTCGCAGCGGATGCGGCGTTGCGCCGCCTCGCCGAGGCGGCGCGGGATCGAGCGGAGCGCAAGGGGTTGGCGCTCCTGGTCCGGAAGCCGGCGGAGGGGTTGCACGTCCACGCGGATCCCCGGGCCATCGACATGATCGTCGGCAACCTCGTCGACAACGCGATCAAGTACACGCCGGCAGGCGGCACCGTCACCCTCTCTGCGGAGGCGGCGGAGGGCGCGGTGCGCCTGGTGGTGGCAGATACCGGGCCGGGGATCGAGGCGCAGCACCAGGGACGGATCTTCGAGCGTTTCTACCGGGTCGATGCAGGCCGCTCCCGCGACGTCGGCGGCACCGGCCTCGGCCTCGCCATCGCCAAGCACGTCGCCCAGCAGAGCGGCGGGGACGTCGGGGTCGAGAGCCAGCCTGGCGCCGGCTCGCGATTCTGGGTGCGGCTGCCGGCTGCCTGATCGCGGGAATCGCCTCCGCAAAAGAGAAGAGCCGTGGGGAGCGATCCGCACGGCTCTCTCCGCTACCTGCGTGGCGTTTGGTTCACCACGCTGCCTGCAGCTGCAGTCGGACCTGGTTGGCGCCATCCTCGAAGGCGATGGCGTCGAGTCCGTCCACCTCGGTGCCCCAGAGGCGGAAGTAGTCGGCCTGCACCTTGAGCTGGTGGCCGTGGAGGTACCAGCTCACGCCGCCGCCGAGCTCGCGGCCCGCCTCGGCGAGCGACTCCCGCAGATCGAGCGAGGCGCCGTCGAGGGTGTGCTGCTCGGTGTAGCGGGCGGCGATCTCCCAGTGCGGCCCGATCATCTGGCCGGCCTGCACGAACCAGCCCCACCCATTGCGCGGATCGACGACGACGGTCTCGCCGCCCGCCTCGCCGGTGAAGGCACCGTCACCGCGCTCGTCCCGCCAGATGAACTGCGAAAGGACGGAGAGGCCGCTCCACTTGAAGATCGCGTCGGCCTCGAGGTGGAGGTAGTCGAAGCCCTCGAAGCCCTCCAGGGTGGAGAACTCCTCCCGGAACGCGGACCCGCGGTTGCTGTTGGTGCGGATCGCGTTCTGGTTCCAGGCGATCGAGGCACCGAGGGCGAGACGGGGATCGGCGGAGCGATCGAGGTCGGCCTCGACGTAGTCCTCGAAGGCGCCGAAGGGCCGGTATTCGGCGCGGGCGAGGTAGAGGAAGCCCGCGGGTGCCTCGACCCTGCCGCGGCCATCGCCGCCGTAGAAGCCGAGCCAGTAGCCGAAGCGGCCGTCGTTGCCGAAGAGGTCGTCGGAGTGGAGCGTGAAGCCGATGTCGCGATCGAGGGTCATCTCGGCGATGAGCGGCGAACGGTCGACCAGCTGGAGGTCGCCGGACGAGATCACCCGCTGCCGGTCGAAGGGGATCTTGTACATGCCGATCCGCAGCTGGAGATCGCGGAGCTGCTGCAGCTCGAGGTACGCGTCGAGGACGGGAGAGCCGGTCTCGTCGAGGTCCCGGGGCGCGAAGGCCAGCTCCATCTTGTAGGTGATGTCCTCGTCCCAGACGTAGCCGTCCATGGCGAGGCGCGCACGCCGGATGTAGAGGTCCGTGGACAGGTCGCCGTCCGCCTCCGAGAGGGTCTCGAGCACCTGGAAGCGACCGCGGAGCCGAAGGCGGTAGTCGCCCTCCTGCTCGAAGACGACACCCTTGCCCGGCTTGGCGGTGACGACGACGCCCTTCGGCGTCTGCGCCTCGCCGGCCTCGGCGGGCTCCTGCGCCGCTGCAGGGGTGGCGGCGAGCAGCAGGGCTGCGCCGGTGAGGGAGGTCAGGGTCGAGCGCTTCGGCACGCTGTGGCGGGTCATGTCGATTCCTTTCCGTTTCGATGGCGGCTCGATGGCTACGCCGTGGCGCCAAGGTGCAGGGCCCAGGTGGCAGCTATGTGACAATCAAGCAGCGGTTGCTTGCCAAGTCGCCGGTGGGCCGGGGGCCGTGGGGTCCCGCTCCGTCGGCAGGGAAGCGGGCGCCGGATGGGTGGAGACCCGACTTTCTCGCAATCGGTTCCACGCTGGACCGGCAAAGGGCGTCAATCCCGCATCCGGAGCGCTCGCTTCGGAAGGGCCGGGTTCTGTGCCCTCCTTTTCCCGCGGCTGTCACCGTGCTGTCACACAGCCGCCCTACCGTGCGCCACCAGTCAAATGGAGGACGACCACGTGACCGTTCGCATCCTTTCCTTTCTCGCAGCGGCGACCCTTTTCGCCGCCTGCACCAGTGAGAAGCCCGCCGGCGAGCAGCAGGCTACCGAGGGTAGCCAGCCTGCAGCCGCAGCCTCGAAGACCGTCACCGTGAAGGGCTCCGACACCCTGGTGATCCTCGCCCAGCGCCTCGCCGAGCGGCTCATGGCGGAGAACCAGGGCATGACCGTGCAGGTCACCGGCGGCGGCAGCGGCACCGGCATCGCCGCGCTCATCAACGGGACCACCGACATCGCCACCGCATCGCGCGCGATGAAGGACGCCGAGAAGAAGCAGGTGGAGCAGAAGCGCGGCGCGCCCGCGATCGAGCACGCGGTGGCCCTCGACGGTCTCGCGGTCTACGTCAACGAGAAGAACCCGATCCAGGCCTTCAGCCTCGAGCAGCTCGAGGGCATCTACACCGGCCAGATCAAGAATTGGAAGGAGCTCGGCGGCGCCGACGCCCCCATCCTGCTCTACGGCCGCGAGAACAACTCCGGCACCTACGCCTACTTCAAGGAGGAGGTCCTCGCCGACGAGGACTTCGCCGCCGAGACCCAGAGCCTCCCCGGCACCGCCGCGGTGGTGAACGCGGTCTCCAAGGACCCGAACGCCATCGGCTACGGCGGCATCGCCTACGGCTCGGGCATCCGCGCCGTTCCGGTGAGCAAGGAGACCGGCGGCGAGGCGGTGGAGCCCTCGCTGGAGAACGTGACCAGCGGCAAGTACCCGATCAGCCGCAGCCTCTTCATGTACACCGCCGGCGAGCCCACCGGCGCGGTGAAGGCCTACATCGACTACGCGAAGTCGGACGCCGGGCAGAAGATCGCCTCGGAGGTGGGTTACTACCCGCTCCCGAAGAAGGCGGCGGCAGCGCCCGCTCCGGCCGCTCCCGCAGGCACCGAGAACGGGCAGGCCGGCGAGAAGCAGGCCGCTCCGGCCAAGTAAGGCTCGAAGCGAAACATGGAGATTCCCATCGTGGACGAGAGCGAGCTGCGCCTTCCCGCCTCCCCTCCGCCTGCAGCGGTCGCTGCAGCGGCGCAGGGCCCAGGTGCCCGGCAGCTGCCCGGCATGCGCCGGCGGAAGCTGACCGACAAGCTGGCCCGCTGGGTCATCGCTGCGGTCGCCTTCTCCGCCATCGCCGCGGTGGTGCTCATCTTCGTGTTCGTGCTCCGCGAGGCGCTTCCCCTCTTCACGGACGAGCACGTTCGCGAGGAGGTGACGCCGGCGCAGATGTTCCTGCCCCAGGCCTGGAAGGAGGGCGCCGCGCCCTCCTACTCCTGGCAGCCGGTCTCGAACACGCCGAAGTACAGCCTCGCGCCGCTGGCGGTGGGCACGCTCAAGGTGACGCTGGTGGCGCTGCTCTTCGCGGTGCCGCTCGCGGTGGCCGCCGCGGTCTTCTCCGCGGAGTTCGCCTCCCGGCGGCTGCGCGAGGCGATCAAGCCGGCGATCGAGATGCTCGCCGGCATCCCCTCGGTGGTCCTCGGCTTCTTCGCCCTGATGGTGCTGGCGAGCCTCTTCCAGGACACCTTCGGCTTCCACTTCCGGTTGAACGCCATCGTGGCAGGCGCCGCCCTGGGGCTCACGATCATCCCGGTGGTCTACACCGTGACCGAGGATGCGCTCATCGCGGTGCCCCGCTCCTACCGGGAGGCCTCCCTCGCCCTCGGCGCCTCGAAGGCACGCACCGCCTGGTCGGTGGTGCTCCCCGCCGCCTCCCCCGGCATCTTCGCCTCGGTGGTCCTCGGCTTCGGCCGCGCCATGGGCGAGACGATGATCGTGCTCATGGCCTCGGGCAACGCCGCCATCCTGAGCGCCGATCCCACCAAGCCCGTGCGCACCATCCCCGCCACCATCGCCGCCGAAATGGGCGAGGTCGTCGTCGGCGGCGCCCACTGGTCGGTGCTCTTCTTCCTCGGCTGCCTGCTCTTCCTGGTGACGCTCACCTTCAACACCGCAGGCGGCTGGTACGTCGCGCGGCTGCGCAAGAAGCTCGGAGGGATCGCGGCATGAAGGCGGCCCGCTTCTCCGCCCACACCCGGGCGAACGTGATCTTCGCCGGCATCTCCGGCAGCTCCGCGGTGGTGATCATCGCGCTGCTCGCCTGGATCCTCCTCGACGTCGGCATCAACGGCTTCCCGAAGCTCTCCTGGGAGTTCGTCAGCGCCAGCCCGCGCGAGGGCATGACCGAAGGCGGCATCTTTCCGGCGATCTTCGGCACCGTGCTGCTGGTCCTGATCATGACGATCGCGGTGGTGCCGGTGGGCGTGCTCACCGCCATCTACCTCTACGAGTACGCGAACCAGGAGGGGATCTTCGCCCGCGCGATCCGCAGCGCGGTCTACAACCTCGCCGGCGTCCCCTCGATCGTCTTCGGCCTCTTCGGCCTCGGCTTCTTCATCCAGTTCGTGGGCGGCGGGATCGACAACTTCTTCTACGGCGGCAGGGTCGTCTGGGGACAGCCGGCGATCTTCTGGGCTTCGCTCACCCTGGCCACCCTCACCCTTCCCGTGGTGATCGTCGCCACCGAGGAGGCGCTCCGCACCGTGCCCCGCGAGCACCGCGAGGCGGCCCTGGCGCTGGGCTCGACGAAGTTCGAGTCGCTGGTGAAGGTGGTGCTGCCGCAGGCGATGCCCGGCATCCTCACCGGCGCGATCCTCGCCGTGGCCCGCGGCGCCGGCGAGACGGCGCCGATCCTCTTCACCGGCGCCGCCTACTTCCTGCCGCACCTTCCCACGGCGCCCTACGATCAGTTCATGAACCTCGGCTACCACGTCTACGTGCTGGCCACGCAGTCGCCCGACATCGAGGCCACCAAGCCGATCCTCTACGGGACGGTTCTGGTGCTCCTGCTGGTTACGGTCCTGCTCAACCTCGTCGCCATCACCCTGCGCTCGCGTCTGCGGGCAGGTCGCGCCTGAAAACCATGCCGAATACCCAGCCGAACCGGGCCAAGCTGGCCTCGAAGAACCTCGAGCTCTACTACGGCGAGAAGCGCGCGCTCCACGGCATCTCGATGGAGATGCCGGAGCGGCAGGTCACCGCCCTCATCGGCCCTTCGGGCTGTGGCAAGTCGACCTACCTGCGCTGCTTCAACCGGATGAACGACCTCATCCCCGGCGTGCGGATCAACGGCGCCGCCACCATCGACGGCGCCGACCTGAACGGCCGCGGCGTCGACGTGGTCGAGCTCCGCCGCCGCGTGGGCATGGTCTTCCAGAAGTCGAACCCCTTCCCGAAGACCATCTTCGAGAACATCGCCTTCGGCCCGAAGATCCAGGGGGAGAAGGACAAGGTGAAACTCGAGCGAATCGTGGAGCGCTCACTGCGCAACGCCGCGCTCTGGGACGAGGTGAAGGATCGCCTCCACACCTCGGCGCTCGGTCTCTCCGGCGGCCAGCAGCAGCGCCTGTGCATCGCCCGGGCGCTGGCGGTGGAGCCCGAGGTCCTGCTCATGGACGAGCCGGCCTCCGCGCTCGATCCCATCGCCACGGCCCGAATCGAAGAGCTGATCCACGAGCTGAAGGAGCGCTACACCATCGTGATCGTCACCCACAACATGCAGCAGGCGGCGCGCGTCAGCGATTACACCGCCTTCTTCTACATGGGTGAGCTGGTGGAGTTCGCGCCCACCGAGACCATCTTCACCAACCCTCGTGAACGCCGCACGGAAGATTACGTGACCGGCAAGTTCGGATAAGATCGCCCGAATGCCCATGCACACCGACAAGATGTTCGAGGCGGAGCTCAAGGATCTCCGCGAGAAGCTCCTGACCCTCGGCGGACTCGTCGAGCAGGCGATCGTCCTCTCCGTTCGCTCCCTGTCGGAGCGCGACAGCGAGATGGCCGAGGGCGTGCGCGAAGCCGACAAGCGGGTCAACCGCCTCGAGGTCGAGATCGACGAGCTCTGCCTGCGCCTCCTCGCGCTGCGGCAGCCCGCGGCGTCCGACCTGCGCTTCATCACGCTGGCGCTCAAGGTGGTGACCGATCTGGAGCGGATCGGCGACCTGGCGGTGAACGTGGCGGAGCGTGCGCTGCAGCTCAACCAGGAGCCGCCGCTCAAGCCCTACGTCGACGTCCCGCAGATGGCGGAGATCGCGCAGCGGATGCTCAAGGATGCCCTCGACGCCTTCGTCGCCGGCGACGCCTCGATGGCCCGTGCGGTGCTGCGCAAGGACGAGGAGGTCGACCAGCTCTACCACGGCATCTTCCGGGAGCTCCTCGGCTTCATGGTCGAGGATCCCCAGACCACGCCGCGGGCGATGGCGGTGCTCTTCGTCGCCAAGCACCTCGAGCGGATCGCCGACCATGCGACCAACGTGGCCGAGATGGTGATCTTCTACGTCGAGGGGCGGGACGTGCGGCACCCGGGCAGTAGACGGGTGGTGACGGGCTGACCGTCGCCAGCAGCGGCGCGAAGGGACGACGGGCCCTCGAGGTGCAACCTCGGGGGCCCGTCGTCGTTCCTGCATCCAGCCGCTGGGCGACGAGGTGGGTGCCGGTCCCGCGGCGGATCAGGCGCCGCCTGCGCCACCCGTGCCTCCGGCGCCGCCGGCTCCACCCGTGCCGCCGGTGCCTCCCGTACCACCCGTACCACCCGTACCACCCGTGCCACCCGTGCCACCGGTGCCACCCGTGCCACCGGTGCCGCCGGCCCCGCCGGCGCCACCATTGCCGCCGTCGTCGTCGTCGTCGTCGCCGCACGCAGCCCCGGCGAAGGCCAGCAGCGCGGCGAGCAGAATCATCCCGAGGCCCTTGTGGATCGTCATCGTCTCGAATCCTCCTGCGCCGACCGTCCCGCCGGCGGATCTCCGTGCATAGCCGCTGCACCGGCGGGCGCAGCGGGTAAGTCGGTGGAGCCCCACCCTCGCTTGGGGTAGTGCTGCCGGAGATCGGACAATCCGCTCGAGCGTTGCCCGCGTGGGCCGGCCGGTGCTGCGTCACCACCTTGTCACCCGTGCGCCCCGCGGCTGCGCGTTCGGGCTGGCAGAACACGCACCATGGCACTGGTCCTCATCGTCGAAGACGAGCCCGATCTCCAGGCGGTTCTCGATTACAACCTGCGCCGCGAAGGCCTGCGCACCGCCCTGGCTGCACGCGGCACCGAGGCACTCCGCCTCGCGCGCCGGGAAGCACCGGACCTGGTCCTGCTCGACCTCATGCTCCCAGACATCTCCGGCACGGACGTCTGCCGCGAGCTGAAGCGGGATCCGGTCACTTCGAAGGCCGCGGTGATCATGCTCACCGCGCGGGGTGAGGAGGTCGACCGCATCGTCGGCTTCGAGCTCGGCGCTGACGATTACGTGGTGAAGCCCTTCTCCCTCCGGGAGCTGGTCCTCCGGGTGAAGGCGGTGCTGCGGCGCAGCGATGCCACCGCCGAGAGCACCGAGCGGGTGCACGCCGGGCCGATCACGGTCGACCGCGCCGGTCACCGGGTGCTGGTCGACGGCGCCGAGGCGGGCGTCACCGCCCTCGAATTCCGGATCCTCTCGCTGCTGGTGGAGCGACGGGGCCGCGTCCAGACCCGCGAGCGGCTCCTCGCCGACGCCTGGTCCGACGACGACGACGTCTCCGAGCGCGCCATCGACACCCACATCAAGCGGCTGCGGGAGAAGCTGGGGGGCGCCGCGGCGTGGATCGAGACGGTCCGCGGCGTCGGCTATCGCTTCCGCGATCCCGAGGACGCGACGGGCGGCGGTTCCGCTGGAGCGCTCGCGGGGTGAGTCTCCTGCCTCTCCCCTGGCGGGTGAAGGGACAGCCCACCCCGACACGGATGTCAGGCCGACGGACGCCGCCCCTGCCATGTACCTGCGGGCACGTCGCGCCGTCCAGCCCCACTTCCTCCTGCAATTCTCGATGGCTGGAGCCACCCATTACGCAGCGTGAGCAGCAGGCACACCTGTTGCTTTGCACGCCCACCATGATCGAACGTCGATTGGATCGGGTGGGGATCGCGTTTGGGGCGCTCTGGCTCGTCGCCCTGCTCGCGCAGGGCTGCGCCCATGGCCAGGTGCCGCAGCGCGGACATCTCGTCGTGCGAACCGAGGAGGGCGGAACCATCCGACTCGGCGATAGGGAGGCCAGCCTCGACCAGGTGCGCGCCGATTGCCGCGGGCCCTTCACCATCGTCGAAGAGCGGGAGGTGGTCGTGGGCTTCTACCGAGAGGAGAAGTCCGAGACCACGGGCTTCGGTCTCTTCACCGCCTCCCACGAAGAGACCAGCGTGCAGCATCCCCTCACCGCGTGGGAGTTGAGCTACCGCTGCGACGAGCCGCGCCCCCTCCGCCCTGCCCTCGCCAACGCCGGCCGATAGAAGAAGGCTACCAGCCGCCATCGACCAGGAGAGGCACGTGCAGCCAGCGCTCAAGCGACTCGTCTTCATCGCCGTCGCCACCGGACTCGTCGCGTGCACCCCGACCGCCGGACGGCTCCTCGAGCGGAACGAAGCCGGGGGCAGCATCATCGTGGGTGATAGACCGAAGACGCTCGAGCGTGTCGCGCGCGATTGCGGCGGCGGCTTCACGATCGTCGCAGAGCGCGAGGCGATCGTCTCGGGGCACGCTCCCGAAGACGACGACGAGCCCCTCGCCCTGGCGCTCGTCCGCACCCTCGGCGGGCACGAGGAGCCCGAGGAGAGCTACGAGACGGTTCGGGTCTGGGACTACCGATGCACGGAGCGGCGCTCGGTCCTTGGGGGAAGGCCGCGTCGCTGACGGCGTCGCCGCCGACACGAAGGACGAGCCCTCGCTCGGGCTGCGGTCCGATGCGTTCAGGCTTGGTGAGCCGACCCGGCAGCGGCTCGCGCGTCGGGGACTTAAAAGGCGAAACCCCCGAACCGCGCTGCGCGGTTCGGGGGCTCGCAAAAAAAATCCGGCAGCGTCCTACTCTCCCACACGGTTTCCCGTGCAGTACCATCGGCGATGAGGGGCTTAACTTCCGTGTT